>CALEJC010000209.1 GCA_937898205.1 uncultured Bacteroidales bacterium | reverse complement strand
CAAGCCTATCCGCGACTACGATCAGTTTGTCAACCAGACTATCGACTGCAAAATCGTTAAGATCAATCAGGAGTTCCGCAACGTTGTAGTATCACACAAAGCACTTCTTGAGGCAGAGCAGGAGCAGAAGAGAGCTGAGCTCATCAGCAAGCTTGAGAAGGGTCAGGTACTCGAGGGTGTTGTTAAGAATATCACTAACTATGGTGTATTCGTTGACCTCGGTGGCGTTGACGGTCTTATCCACATCACTGACCTCTCTTGGGGTCGCGTTAATCACCCAGAGGAAGTTGTCAGCCTCGAGCAGGAGATTAAGGTTGTTGTTCTTGATTTCCACGAGCAGCAGAAGAAGATCTCTCTCGGTCTCAAGCAGCTTACTCCACATCCATGGGATAACCTCAACCCAGACCTTAAGGTTGGTGACAAGATTTCTGGTAAGGTTATTCTCCTCGCTGACTACGGTGCATTCATCGAGATCGAGCCAGGTGTTGAGGGTCTTGTACACGTTTCAGAGATGTCTTGGTCTCCAAGACTCCACTCTGCACAGGAGTTCCTTAAGATTGGCGACGAGGTAGAGGCTCAGGTGCTTTCTATCGATCGTGAGGCTCGCAAGATCTCTCTTGGTATCAAGCAGCTTTCAGAGAACCCATGGGAGAACATCCGTCAGAAGTATCCAGTAGGCAGCAAGCACACTGCAACTGTCCGCAACATCACCAACTTCGGTGTATTTGCTGAGCTTGAGGACGGCGTTGAGGGTCTCGTTCACATCAGCGACCTTAGCTGGACTAAGATCAAGCATCCATCAGAGGTTGTTGCTGCCGGCGATTCAGTTGACGTTCAGATCCTTGACTTCGATGAGGCAAATCACAAGCTTTCACTCGGTATCAAGCAGCTTTCTCCTAATCCATGGGATGAGGTTGAGGCTAAGTTCCCTGTAGGCGCTACAGTTGAGGGTACTGTCGCTTCATTCACTGATAAGGGTGCAAACATCACTCTTGATGGTGACGCAGAAGGCTTCGCATTTACTCGTGAGCTCGTTAAGGAAGACGGTAAGAACGCTGTTGCTGGTGAGACTCTTGCATTCAGAGTTATGGAGCTCCGCCGCTCAACTCGCCGCATCCTTCTTTCACACCTCCGCACATACGCTGAGGTTAAGGAGAGAGCAGCTGCAGCTGAGGCTGAGAGCACAAAGAAGGCAGTTAAGAGAGTCAATGCAAACGTAGAGAAGACTACTCTCGGTGACATCGATGCTCTTGCAGCTCTTAAGGAGAAACTCGAGAAAGGTGAATAATTTATATGAACTTTACTCTTAAGATAATGGGCACAGCTTCGGCTATGCCCATTTCTGATAGAAATCCAAGCGCCCAAGTGCTAGAAGTGCAAGGGCGCTTCTTTCTTATTGATTGCGGCGAAGGCACCCAGCAGCAGCTCCGTCGTGCGCATGTGTCTTTTGTAAAGATTGAGGCGATATTTATTACCCATATCCACGGAGATCATCTATTTGGACTCTTTGGTTTGCTCAGCTCGATGGCTATGTATGGCAAAAGCGGCAAACTATATATATATGGTCCGGAAGCGCTTGGCTCTGTGCTGAAATTCTATCAATCTTTCTTCGGAGAGGGGATGAACTTTGAGATTGTCTTCACGGCGGTCAAGACAAAAGAGCTTCAGCTTATCCATACATCCAAATGGGTGCAGGTGAGTGCTTTCCCTCTCAATCATAAGATCGAATGTTACGGCTACCGCTTTGATGAGATCCTCACTGAGCGAAGAAAAGCAGCCATCGAGGCGGGGGAGGCTCCGGCAGCGAAGTCCTATGCCTATTGCTCCGATACAGCGCCATTGCCGCAGCTCAGCACGTGGGTAAAAGGCGTGGATGTGCTCTATCATGAGGCGACATATCAGCACGAAATGGCAGATAAAGCTGCATTCCGCCACCATTCGACCACCGTTCAGGCAGCTCAGTGTGCCCGCGATGCTGAGGTGGGTCGCTTGATCGTGGCTCATTACTCTTCGCGCATCACAGATTTTGAGGCCTACCTTAACGAGTGTAAGGAAGTCTTTCCAAATTGTGTTGCTGCCCAGGATGGGGATGTGTTTGAAATATAATCACTATCTTAGTGGCTTAAACTCTGTATTATGAAGAAATTTGTATCTATCATCGTCGCTGTTCTTTTTTGTTGGCTGGCAAGTGCAGATGATTACCGGAAATATGTAGAAAAGTATTCTGATATTGCCGTTAAAGAGATGAAGCGCACAGGCGTCCCTGCCAGTATCACGCTGGCGCAGGGGCTTTTGGAGTCACGTGCCGGTCTCTCGCCACTTGCTGCAGACGGAAATAACCACTTCGGCATAAAGTGTCATAACGACTGGAACGGCAAGAAGATGTATCACGATGACGACGCCAACGGCGAATGTTTCCGTGTCTACAAATCGGCAGAGGAGTCCTTTAAGAATCACTCTGATTTTCTTCGAGGCAGGGATAGATACAAAGATCTTTTTGAACTTCCTCAGGACGACTATAAAGCCTGGGCTCATGGCTTGAAGGCTGCAGGCTATGCTACAGATCCAAGGTATGCACATAAACTCATCAAGCTCATCGAAGATTATGAGTTGTATAAGTATGATACCGGCGTCCCTGTCAAGGTAAAGACTCCGAGAGAAGAAGAAACTCCTGTAGTTATTTTGCCGAAGCAGGAGAGGACAAGCAATTATAAGGAGACCATATCGCTCTCTTTGCGCAGAGAGATGTATTCTCAGAACGGTGTCCCATGTATCTATGCATTGGAAGGGGAGAGCTATAGCTCTATCGCCGCATCTCAAGGCCTTTTCCTGAAGGAGATCCTAAACTACAATGACCTCAAGGAAGATATGCCTCTTGAGAAGGGGACTATCGTCTATCTTGCTCGTAAGAAAAAAGAAGGCCCTGTAAATCAGTATGTTATTGATGCGGAGGGCGAGACTCTCTATCAGATCTCACAGAGATTTGGAGTCCGTTATGCTGCTCTTCAGCAGTTGAATGTGCTCCTTCTTGGCAAGAAGCTTGAGCCGGGAGATACTGTCAGACTTAGAAAGTAGGATGAAAAAGTTGCTCATATCGTCAGTGGCTTTGGCCTTGTGTGTGTTTGCCGGACTGAAAGGCTATAATTATATCCGCGACAATAAGATGCCCAACTTCACAAAGACATTTGAGCTGTATGTCTTCCCTGAGATGAGCTCGGATGATGTGTTTGAAGCGATATGCAGTGGCGCAGGTGTAAAGAGCCGAGCCAGCCTCAAACGTGCTTTTGAGGACAAGCAGGTGAGCCGCTATCTCAGCGTCGGGCATTATACCCTGTCCCCGGACAATAGCAGTGTATATGCTGCGCGAATGTTGAACAATGCTTGGCAGACGCCGGTAAAAGTGACTCTGTCCGGCAGTCTGCGCATAAAGAGCAACATAGCGGCAAAGATTTCAAGTCAGTTGCTCCTTGATTCTGCGACGGTCCATAAAGCTCTAAATGACGATGAACTTCTGTCTAAGTGGGGATTTGACAGTCGTAGTGTCTTTTCTCTTCTGACTCCGGCCACCTATGATATGTATTGGACGGCTACGGTTGAAGATTTCTTTGACAGTATGAAGTCGGTCTATGATCAGTACTGGACTTCGGAACGTGTGCAGAAGGCCGCAACTCTCGGCCTTAGCAAGCAAGAAGCCTCTGTGCTGGCTTCTATCGTGACCGCAGAGTCAAATTATGCACCCGAGATGCCCAAGGTGGCAGGCGTATATCTCAATCGTCTCAAAATAGGGATGCTTCTTCAGGCTGACCCGACGGTGGCTTATTGCTATGATTATAAGCTGAATAGAGTGCTCAAGGCACACCTCCAGGTGGACTCTCCATATAATACTTATAAACACCCCGGTCTACCTCCCGGCCCGATCTGTGTGCCGACCAGAGAAGCATTGGAAGCCGTGCTGAATCCTGATTTCGGAGGCACTTGGGGCAAGGGGAATCTTTATTTCTGTGCCAATCCTGACTTTAGCGGCACTCACGCATTTGCGCGCACGCTTGCTGAGCACAACCGCAATGCGCGTGCTTTCCAGCAGGAACTCAACCGTCGTAAGATAATGAAATAGATTATTGCTTCCAGACCTTGAGGTATTCCTGGAGCGCCCACATCTCGTCGCGGTACTTGGCTGCCTGATTGAAGTCAAGATCGGCGGCGGATTTTTTCATTCTGCGCTTGTCCTCCTCTATCATCTTCTCGATCTGCTCTCTGGACATGGACCTGATCACAGGATCCTGAAGCACTGCGGCAAGGTCGGCGATGATGTGGCCTTGCTTGTAGGCATCGCCATCTTTGCGCACTGAAGCATGTCCAAATCCCACAGAAACCTCGCCCTTGCCAAGATCGCTCGGACTAGGGATAAAGATAGGGTCATCATAGGAGTTGGCTGCGCTGTATCTTCCGTTTGGACTGTTTGCCAGACCGGAATTGCTGCGCTTGCTTGCGCCGGTCAGCTGACTGGCGAGTATGTTCTGCTTGACTTCGATCTGCTGAGGCACGATGCCGTGTTTCTCGTTGTATTCGATCTGCTTGCGGCGGCGTCGGTTGGTCTCGCGGATCGTTGCATCCATGGATTTTGTGATGCTGTCGGCATACATAATCACGAGTCCGTTGACATTGCGCGCTGCTCGTCCGGCAGTCTGTGTGAGTGCGCGTCCTGTGCGCAGGAAGCCCTCCTTGTCTGCGTCGAGGATTGCCACCAGCGAGACGCTTGGGATGTCAAGACCTTCGCGAAGCAGGTTGACTCCCACCAGCACATCAAACAATCCCATCTTGAAATCTTCGATGATCTCCACGCGCTCAGCGGTATCTACATCCGAGTGTATATATCTGACTCTGATGCCGATGCGTCTCATGTAATCGTCCAGCTCCTCGGCCATCCTTTTGGTAAGGGTGGTGACCAGGACGCGTTCGTCCTTCTCGCTACGGGTGCGGATTTCTTCCACAAGATCATCAACCTGGTTTTTGGTAGGGCGCACCTCAATCGGAGGGTCAAGCAGGCCTGTCGGCCTCACAACCTGCTCCACTACAAGGCCTTCCGACTTCTCAAGCTCGTAATCGGCAGGAGTTGCGCTCACATATACCATCTGTGCCGTGAGTGCTTCAAATTCCTCAAATTTCAGTGGCCTGTTGTCGGCTGCTGCCGGGAGCCTGAATCCGTAGTCGATGAGCACTGACTTGCGCGAATGATCGCCTCCATACATCGCATGCACCTGTGGCAAGGTCACATGACTCTCATCCACAAACGTGATGAAATCTTTAGGGAAGTAGTCAAGAAGGCAGAACGGCCGCTGTCCCTCGCTTCGGCCATCGAAGTAGCGCGAATAGTTTTCTATGCCGGGGCAGTAGCCCATCTCCTTGATCATCTCCAGATCATACTCTACCCTCTGTTTGAGACGTTTGGCTTCCAGTTCACGGTCTTGATCCTCAAACCATTGCATCTGCTTGACCAGGTCGTCCTGGATGTGGGATACGGCAGCGATGCTGCGCTCTTTTGTGGTGACAAAGTTGTTGGCAGGGTAGATGGAGATCTCGTCAATCTGCTCTCGTTCTGCTCCTGTCACGGGATCGATTACGCTGAGCTGGTCGATCTCGTCGCCAAAAAACTCAATCCTCACGGCCTCATCTGCGCCGCTCAGGTATACATCCACACTATCGCCTCTGACTCTGAAAGTTCCTCTTCTGAAGTCGAGCTCGGTGCGGCTATAAAGGGCATCCACAAGCTCATATAGCAGACCGGTCTGCGACCTTCTCTCTCCGCGGCGCACAACTACTGTCTGGTTGTGGAAGTCCTCGGGGTTTCCGATGCCGTAAAGGCAAGATACAGAAGAGATTACAATGACATCTCTGCGTCCGGAAAGAAGAGCGCTGGCTGCGCTTAGTCTGAGCTTCTCAATCTGATCGTTGATGCTGAGATCCTTCTCGATATAGGTGTCGCTGGAAGGGATGTAGGCCTCCGGCTGGTAGTAGTCGTAGTAGGAAACAAAATACTCTACGGCATTGTGTGGAAAGAAGGATTTGAATTCGCCATAAAGCTGGGCGGCAAGGGTCTTGTTATGGCTCAGGATCAGGGCCGGCCTCTGAAGCCTTTCTATCACATTGGCCATGGTGAAGGTCTTGCCCGAACCTGTAACGCCAAGCAAAGTGACGTCACCGACGCCACTCTCCAATGCAGCGCAGAGCTGCTCTATCGCTTCCGGCTGGTCTCCGGATGGAAGATAGTCTGACTCGAGTTTAAACTTCATCCCCTTGCTCAAAAAACAAATCTCACAAAGATACGCAAAAGGCCCCGTTTCTAAAACATATTTAGTACCTTTGCTTTGATGGAAAATATAGTACAAGAGGCTAGACGCTTTGCTCAGCAGGTTCTCGCCGAGGAAACCCGCTATGACGGTACCCCTTTTATCAATCACCCCGACAATGTGGCGCGCATCGTTGAAGACGAGATCGGACTCAGCGATGAGTGTGTGGCTGCTGTCTATCTGCATGAAGCGACTCGCGCGCATAAAGATGTGGATATCAGTGTGTTCCCTCAGGATGTGAGGACTATGGTAGAGGGCTTGAACAAGATTTCTACCATCAAGCCCAAGGACACAAAGCTTGAGGCGGAAAACTACAAAAGACTCATAGTCCAGTACTCGACGGACCCGAGAGTGACGGTGCTGAAAATCGCAGACCGTCTTGAGGTGATGCGCAGCCTGAGCATGTTTCCTAAGAGTTCCAGGGAGCAGAAACTCCTTGAAACCCTGATGTTGTATATGCCTCTTGCTCACCAGCTGGGACTATATAATATCAACACGGAGCTAAGTGATATCTATTTCCGCCACAGCGAGCCTGAGACCTATAGAGCGATCACCAACAAGCTCAAGGCCACGGAAAAGGACCGCGAGCTTCTGACCAAAGATTTTATCCAGCCTCTTGAGCAGAAACTCCAGGCCGAAGGCATAAAATATAAGCTCAAAGCCCGCACCAAGAGCGCCTACTCGATCTTCAAGAAGATGCAGGCGCAGAAGGTTCCGTTTGAAGGAGTCTACGATGTCTTTGCGATCAGATTTATAATTGACTGCGAGCCTGATAATAAGCTCGAGAAGGATTTATGCTGGAAGGTATATTCCTATGTGACAGAAGAATACGAGCCGGATATCAAGCGCTTGAGAGACTGGCTCACCACGCCGCGTCCCAACGGCTACGAGTCGCTGCATATCACTGTAAAGAACAAGCAGGGGCAGTCGCTCGAGGTGCAGATCCGCACAACGCGCATGGATGTGGAAGCGGAGAGCGGAAGCGCCGCACACTGGGCCTACAAAGGTGTGAGTCATTCGTCTTCGATTGACCGTTGGCTCAAGAGTGTGCGTGAGTCGCTGGAAAACCCTCTGGTCCTCAGCCCTGAGGATATGCCGGCACCTCCGAGCAAGGAGATATTTGTCTTCACACCCACAGGTGAGCTGCGCATCCTCTCTGCCGGAAGTTCCGTGCTGGATTTTGCATTCAATATCCATTCGGGACTTGGCTGCAAATGTACCGGCGGTAAAGTCAATGGCAAGCCTGTGCAGATCAGAGAAAAACTCCATACGGGAGATGTGGTCGAGATCATGACCAGCAAAAATCAGCGCCCTTCCCGCGACTGGCTTGCCTGGGTGGTGAGCTCCAAGGCCCGCACAAAGATCAAGCAGGAGCTGGATGCTGAGGAGCGCAAGGCAGCCAAGGAAGGACGAGAAATCCTTGACCGCCGTTTGAAAAACTGGAAGCTGGAGTTTGGCGATGATCTGCTCTATGAGTTTATGAAGCAGCGCAAGTACTCTTCGGTGATGCCGATGATGGCTGCGATCTCTCGCGAAGAGCTGGATGTCAATGATATAAAGGCGTTTATACAGCAGAAGCAAGAGGGTGAGAGGCCTGCAAGTGAGCAATCTTCCACCCCTGAAAGTCAGCTCAAGACATTTACCAGCAAGAGCGGTGATGACATCCTTGTGATAGATGCAAGAAATGTCAAGGGTCTGGACTATAAACTCTCCAAGTGCTGCAATCCTGTGTTTGGCGATGATGTCTTTGGCTTTGTTACCCGCACAGATGGTATTAAGATCCACAGAATGTCGTGTCCCAATGCGGCAAGGCTGATCGAGCGCTATCCATATCGCATACAGAAGGTGGTTTGGCAGGAGAGTGCCTCGTCAGGCGAATTCCTCTGCACCCTGCAGATCGTGGCCCACATGGAGCGGAGCGTCCATGGTGCCATCATGGATGTTGTCGCTCACTTCAAAGTGTCTTTGAGGTCATTTGATATCAAGGAGAACCATCGCAACGGAACATACGAAATCTCGATGCGCCTGCTTGTGCCTTCAAGCTCCGAGCTGGATAAGGTCATCTCTTTGATCGGCAATCTTAAACAAGTAATCAGAGTACATAGAACATAATGGTAGACAATACTTTTCTTGACAATTTTGAGACAACTCTCACCGCAGGATTGAAGAAGATCTGCGCGTCTGCGGGGCTTGTGGATGAGGAGCTTTTCTGGACTCCCGATTTTGATGCTAAATGGGAAGAATATATCAAAGAATATATTGCCGACGCGGTGAGTAACTTCAATGAGTTTCCGGAAGCTGCAATCGCCTGGGCCGCATACCTTGGATTGGGAGTGGCACATGTCTGGGATGAAGATTTTGAGAAATTCAAGCTCTGGTCCTATAGCCGATACTACGGCTCAAGAGGCTGGGATGATATGGATGAGCACGTCCTTCAATCCATCTTGAAGCTTGACCTGGACTCTGAAGAAGCGGTAAAAATCAAGAACTGTCTCCTGAGTTGTGCTACCGCTACCTTGGGTCTGATCCGCTATGAAGGCATAGAAACCCAGACTGAAGCCGGGTTTTATATCCTTGCCAGAGCCTACTCTGTGCTTTTCCGTGTGGGGGTGGCTCTTGAACTCCGGAGATTGGGCTATAAAAAAGTCCTGATTTGATTGTTGAAAACTATTTGAAAAACACAGCAATTCTCCTTTGAAAAAAACTTCCGTTTTACTATTTTTGTAGAATATGAGTTACGCAGTAAAAGATATGCTTTTCAAGGGAGCTATGGTTTTTCAAGATGCCAAGCTTCATAAAAAAGATGTCTTGATATCTAATGGCCTGATTAAGAGCATTGCCCCGTCTCTGGAATGCCCTGAGGCTGAACTTATTGACGCCACCGATTGTGTCCTGACTCCAGGTTTTGTCGACATTCATGTCCATTTCCGCGAGCCGGGATTTGAGTATAAAGAGACCATAGAGACCGGCTCAAAGGCTGCCGCAAGAGGTGGTTATACCACAGTCTGCACTATGCCTAACCTCAATCCGGTTCCGGATAGTCCCGAGCACATAGGTCAGCAGCTGGAGGCCATCCAAAACACATCCGTAATCGAAGTCATCCCTTATGCTGCCATCACAAAAGGCCGCGCGGGCAAGGAATTGTGTGATTTTGCAGCGCTCAAGGGCGCATGCTTTGCCCTGACCGACGACGGCAGTGGTGTGCAGAGCGATGAAATGATGCTTGCTGCGATGAAGCGTGCTGCGCAGCTCGATATGATGATAGCAGCGCACTGCGAGGATAATTCGCTGCTTTGCGGCGGCTACATTCACAAGGGGCAGTACTGCCAGGAGCATGGCCATAAAGGCATCTGCTCTGAAAGCGAATGGGGCCAGATTGCCCGCGATCTCAAGCTTGCCGAGCAGACCGGCTGCCGCTATCACGTCTGCCACATCTCGACCAAAGAGAGTGTCGCGCTGATCCGTGAGGCCAAGGCCAGAGGAGTCAATGTGACCTGCGAGACAGGCCCTCACTACCTCACTCTCTGCGATGCAGATCTGCAGGAGGATGGAAGATTCAAGATGAACCCGCCGCTGCGTGCGG
>CALEJC010000208.1 GCA_937898205.1 uncultured Bacteroidales bacterium | reverse complement strand
TGTCTGTCTTGCGAAGGCCAGCTGATGGCTCCTGGAGAGCCGCGGTCGCTGTTGCCGTAATGAGCTTTGATCTGCCATCTGCCTTGGCAAAGGCTGCCATACAGATCCGCCTGCGCGCTAATCTGCTGCTCGTCTGCATTGGTGCGTGTGAGACCAGCTCCGTACTCGTAGTTACCTGCACTTTTAGTTCCGCGAGCCGAGATTCTGGCGGTGATGCCCGGGCTAAGTTGCATTGAGAATTGTGCTGCTCCGGTATAAGTTTCCCAAGAGCCTAACTCTGTGCTAATCTGTGTTTGAAACTTCTTGTTTCCGAGTTCAGGGACAGAAGAAACAAAATTGACGCTGTTTTGGGCATAATCAATGACTACCCTGCTGTAAAGCTGTGCGTCCATCAGGCCTAGATCTGACTGACCGTTCTGCACGTTGTTTACTCTGATACCATCTATATATATGCTGGTGTGAGCAATTCCTAATCCTCTGAGACTGATGTTTTTTGTACCGGATGGACCGCCGTAATCGCTGAAAATGAGTGCACTAGAGCCAAGAAGTATGTCACTTGTTCTCTGGCTTGGTCTGATTTTAATGGTGTCTGCACGAGAGACGATGATGCCTTTGTCGGCTGTGACTGTGACAGATTGAAGTGTGTCTGTCGGCCCTGTAATGCCGGTGCTTAGCCCCAGCATCAGGACAAGGGATAATAAATGCATATTTCTATCTACTACAGACTTGGCCCCGAGCCCGGTGGATTAATAATTCATTATGGCAGGTCTTCTGACTCATCCCTGCTTCGGCGCCTTCTCATCCTCAGAGGACAATGGCATCTGCCGGGCATTGACGGGATCTACAGCTGCGGGCACAGTTCCGGACTCGGACCGGATTCCCTTTTCAAAGACTTGAGGTCTTCACCACAACGCTTAACGAGTGCAAAATTACAAAATTCCTATTTGGCTAACAAGGTGGTGTATATGGATTATCTGATTGAAACTCTGGAGCAAGCCATCCTGTAGTTCCTTTTTTTGTTTGCTATGGTGAGCGGAAGGGCAACTGACTCCAGGAGAGTGTAGTGCCTATCTAATTAGGTGCTAAAGGTGTAACATAACGATTTTACAAAAGGAGTTCACTGAGTCAGCTTATTGCAAAGGCGTGGAGAATTATATAAATTTGTGAAAAGTAATCTGCGAGACGATGAAACGATTATTTATAATCCTTGTATCTGTCATTCTTTGTTCTATATCACATGCAGAGAATATACCTCATCGTAATGGTCTAAGATTTACAGAGTACAGCTTTCCATTAAAAGGAGATGTTGAACAGATTGAGATCATAGGCTTCTCTATCAATACTGAGAACGGAGAAGAATATCCGAGAGATACTACGCTTATAAAATTCAATAAAAACGGTGATGTGACTTATATATGTCCATATGTGGATTTAAATAAAGACGTAGTATATCCTAAGGAGCTATATTTACTTTATAATGATTTAGGATATAACACTAGAATTCGTGAAATAGGGTATGTTATTGCTGGGTTGACAATAGAATATGAAACTCTTTTTACATATAATGATAGTTGGCAGAAAATTAAGGGAGAAAGGTACAGCGATGACGGCCATATTATACATACAGAAGAGTATGTCTATGATTCACATGGGTGTCTCACAACAAAGAAATATATCAGTGGGAATGAATGTGCAGTTTACACCTATGATAACCATATGAATGTTGTTGAGATTGAGGAGTACTATGATGATAAGCTCTTATCAAAAACTCTCAAAACATACAATATAGAAGGAAAGATAATACAAGAAATTGTATATAAAGCAACCGGACAACGTGATGAAATGGAAATATATCAAACGATCACATATTTCTATGATGATAAAGGTTTCCTATTTTCAAAAAAGATGAAAACACCGACTCCTGAAATGTTCAGGAAACTTTTTAAAGTTTCTAGTACAGAAACAACTGACTCTTGGACTTATAAGTGCGATTCATACGGAAATGTAGTTGAAAAGATTTCTTATGACACAGACTCGTCTTGCCCGAATTATCGTACAGAGTATCGTATTTCATATAGATAATTGCATCATAAGAGCTCGACTTACTCGCACCGGCAGCTCGCAGTAATACTGGCCTTGGCTGTCGTGAACGAAAACAGCTCCCAGCGCACACGGGAAGCGGCAGAAGGAGCGAGATGTGCTGATAAATTATAAAAAAAATCCACCTGAATTGACATGAACCCCGAAAGTTAGACAAAAAACTTTCGGGGTTTTGTTATGTCAATAAAGTACAAGAAGCATTGCATTGATGATCGCATCAAATACATCAAGATGCTTGAAGAAGGATATAGCAAAAACTATATCTGTAATCACTATGGCTTTGACCGCCATCTTCTTTCTTCCTTGTGGATAAAATATCAAAAAGAAGGGCGCTTAGGACTGATAAAAAAACGGAATATTCGTGCTGATGGTGCCTACAGGGAAAAGGTCCTACGTGACATAGAAGAAAATTGTTTACCTTTGTTTGAGGCGGCAGTCAAATACGACGTAAGCGTATCCCAGATAAAGGTATGGAGACGGAAGGTTCGAGAAAAGGGACATTCAGCTCTCTATGAGGAGAAGCCAAGAGGCCGCCCGCCAAAGGATACAACTATGGGAAGGCCCAGGAAAAAGAAACCGGAGGAGATGACGGAACTGGAGCGGCTCAGATACGAGAACGAGCGGCTCAGGGCCGAGAATGCTCTATTAAAAAAAGTGAGGGCCTTAGTCGAAGAAAGGGAAGCCCGTCTGCGCGAGATTGGGCGGAAGCCATCGAAGGACTAAGGCCGGAACACGACCTTGACCTCCTTCTGGAGCTCAAGAGGATGGCTCGTTCAACATTCTATTATCACACAAAACGACTTGGTCAGCCCGACAGCTATGAAGCTACCAGGAAGCGTGTCCGTGCGATATACGATAAGCATCATGGCCGATATGGATATCGGCGTATTACGGCTCA
This sequence comes from uncultured Bacteroidales bacterium, assembly GCA_937898205.1. Lineage (GTDB taxonomy): Bacteria > Bacteroidota > Bacteroidia > Bacteroidales > UBA932 > Cryptobacteroides. The sequence continues at coordinate 5,028 of CALEJC010000208.1, read as the reverse complement.
GCTACGCAATGAAGGCCTGGAGATCAATCACAAGACCGTGCAAAAGTTGATGAAGCAGATGTCCTTGAAAGCGAAACGAAAGAAGCAGCGCTATCGTTCATACAAAGGAGAGTTGGGAAAGATTGCTCCTAATGTGCTTGACAGGGACTTCAAGACCACGGCGCCGAATCAAAAATGGACCACAGATGTCACCCAGGTGAAGATAAAAGATCGGAAGATATACCTATCTCCAATCTTGGACATGTTCAATGGCGAAGTTGTCTCCTATGTGATATCCAACAGCCCGGACTTGAAAATGGTCCTGTCGATGCTGGATAAGGCCTTCAAGAAAAGGGATATACAAGGGAATCTGATCTTTCATTCGGACCAGGGCTGGCATTATCAGCATAAAAGATATCAGAAAGCACTGGAAGACAGGCATATAACCCAAAGCATGTCCCGAAAGGGGAACTGCCTGGACAATGCGATGATGGAGAACTTCTTTGGACTGATGAAGAACGAATTGCTATATTTGCAGGAGTGGGACTCTATCGACCAGTTCAAGAAAGCACTCCGGACTTACATCCGGTACTACAACAATGATAGAATCAAACTGAGGCTAAAAGGAAAGAGCCCAGTGCAATACCGAGCTCTGTTCCAATCTAAGGCCTCGTAACTAATGTTAAACCGTCCAACTTTTGGGGGTCACATCAAATCTCAGATGGATTTTTTTATAATAAGTGTTCCAGATTAGATGAGCTCTGGAAGGAATGTACTGAAGATGAGTACTGCAAGACCTGCGACGAGAACAACGATGTTCTTCTTTGAGACGCCCTTCCACTCCTTGAGGATGATACCCCAGACATTTGAGAAGATCACGTTCAGAGACATAAGGATACACCAGCTGAAAGTGGTGAGCACTTGAGAAGAAGTGAGGAATCCCTTACCAAGGCTGAGTCCGAAGAACTGGCTGTACCAGAGGAGACCAGCGAGGCAGCAGAAGATGATGTTGTTTCCCCAGAGTGAACCTTCCTTGTAGTCGCCAAAAGTCTTGTTCTTAGAGTTCTGGTAGAGACAGTAAACGGCATTTGTTACAAAACCACCTACTGTTACAAGGAATGTTGCAGGGAGAGTCTTGAAGATGTCAGCAGTTTCTGGGAGAGTAAGACCCTCACCGAAGCTGAGACCGATGTTGAAGCAAGCACTCATCACACCGCAGATGATAGCGATGACGATGCCCTTGCCGAAGTTGAAGTCCTTAACGGCTTTCTTTCTCTCTTCTTCAGGGAGAGCAGCTGCCTTCATGCCACCGGCGATGCCGATGATGGCGATGCCGATGATGGTAACGATCACGCCGACCCAGATTGCTGTTGTGAGAGTGTCACCCTTACCTGTGAGGACAGGTCCGAGGATAGCGCCAAGACCTGAGCAGAGGCCGAGACCGATGCTCTGTCCGAGAGCTACACCAAGGTAGCGCATACCAAGACCAAATGTGAGACCGCCCACACCCCAGAGCATACCAAAGAGGATAGTCATCCAGGTAGCCTTAGGGTCAGCGCCCATCAAAGAGAAGAGCTCGCCCACAGTGTGTCCTTCTGGAACAGAAAGAAGCAATCCCAAGAATGGGAATACGAGCCAGGCGAATACGCCCTGGATGAGCCAATAGCTCTCCCAGCTCCACTTCTTGATCTTATTGATTGGAACATAGCTGCTGGACTGGCAGAACGAGCCAACAGCTATGATCAAAAGTCCGAGTAAAATTGATGAACCCATCTGGATTATCTCTTAGAAGTTACGTCCTTCTCGTACTGCTTGATAACGTCGATAACCTCGTTACCTACAGGTACGTTGTTTCTAACGCAGAACTCGTCATAAACGGCGTTCCAAGGCATCGCCTTTCCTTCCTCAACAAGCTGGAGAGTTGAGAATGTGTCGCCCTCGAGCTCGCACTTGCTGATCATCTCTCTTGGTTCGAGGAGAGCCTTGATCATACACTTCTGAGCTGAACGGCTACCGATTACGTATGCACCGATGCGGTTGATAGAACCATCAAAGAAGTCAAGACCATAGTGTACACGGTCAAGAGCACCTGCGCGAACGATCTCAGAGAAGAGGTCCTGAGTCATGTCGTCCATGATGGTTACGTGGTCAGAGTCCCAACGTACCGGACGTGAAACGTGAAGCATGAGCTCTGGCACAAACTGGAGGACAGCTGATACCTTGTCGCCAGGAACCTCAGTTGGGTGATAGTGACCTGTGTCGATAGTGAGCATCATGTTGTTCTTTGCACAGTATGCAGTATAGAAGTCGTGTGAACCTACTGTGAAGCTCTCAAGGCCGATACCAAATACCTTACCCTCAACGCAGTCCTTCATCCAATCCTTCTTCTCGGCAAAGATCTCGTCAAGTGACTTCTTGAGAGTCTCACGATAAAGCATGTGGTTTACAGAAACGTCCTTGCATCCGTCGTGAACCCAAGTGTTCATGATACAAGGGTCATTCTGAGCCTTACCCATTGCGTCAGCGATGTCGCGGCAGCGCTTTGAGTGCTCTACCCAGAACTTGCGGATGTCCTCGTTAGGATTTGCAAGTGAGAGGTTACCGCTCTTAGGGTGTGAGAATGAAGTTGAGTTGAAGTCAAGCTTGGTGTTGTTGTCCTTTGCCCAATCGATCCAGCTCTGGAAGTGCTCAACACCTACCTCGTTGCGGTCTACAACCTTGCCCTGGAAATCACCATAGATCTCATGGAGGTTGAGGCGGTGAGTACCTGGGATGAGAGACTTGGCCTTGAGGATATCTGCACGAAGCTCATCGATGTTGCGAGCTGCACCTGGGAAGTCACCTGTAGACTGGATACCTCCTGAGAGGTCACCTGCCTGAACTTCAAAACCCTTTACGTCGTCTGCCTGCCAGCAGTGCATTGAAAGGTGGAAATCCTGCATCTGAGCGAGTACCTTCTCGGTGTCGATGCCAAGTGCTGCATAACGCTCTTTGGCGATAGCATAAGCTTTGTTAACTGATTCTTTCATTGTTTTTGTTTGTTATTTTGTTGGATAATATTCTACTAGTTCAACTGAATTTGCCACGATGGCTCTCATCTCTGGAAGAGTCTGCACGAGACCCTGAGACTTGATCTGCATGAGCACGTTACCGAGTGCTGTGCCCTCTGTAGGACCGCAGATGACCGGCATCTGGAGAGCGTCAGCAGTAAACTGCATGAGGTACTTGTTGAGAGAGCCACCACCGATGACGTGGAGACACTTGATGTCGTGTGGTGACATGCTGCGGAGAATGTCGATGATTGCAGTATATCTGTGAGCAAGGCTCTTGTAGATACAACGAATGTACTCTGCAGGTGTCTTAGGGACGATCTGGCCTGTGCGCTCGCAATACTCGTCGATGGCCTTGGTCATCGAAACAGGGTGAGCAAACGAAGGGTCGTCAGGGTTGATTATTGAAGCAAAGTTGGTTGTCTCGCAAAGGGCTGTGAGCTCAGAAATGTTGGTAGGGACATTTTTGAACTCAGGACGGCACTGCTCAAAGATCCAGAGGCCGCAGATGTTTTTGAGGAAACGTGTTGTGCCCTCGATACCACCTTCGTTGGTGAAGTTCTGCTTGTAGCTCTCGTCTGTGATGATGGCGTGAGGCGACTCGATGCCCATGAGTGACCATGTGCCGCAAGAGAGGTAGGCATATTCAGTGTCCTTGGCAGGCACAGCTGCAACTGCTGATGCAGTGTCGTGAGCTGCGATGGCAACTACATTGATGTCCTGGCTGAGACCTGTGGCTTCCTGAAGCTGCTTGGTGAGAGGGCCGATGACTGTGCCCGGCTGAGTGAGCTCGCCAAACTGATCTCTCTTGAGACCGATGCTCATGAGAAGCTCCTTGTCAAGGTCTCCTGTGTTTGGATTGAGCATCTGTGATGTCGAAGCGACGGTGTATTCGCAGATAGCTTTGCCTGTGAGCATGTAGATGAGTGCGTCAGGAATAAATAGGATTTTATCTGCGTTTTCGAGAGCTGTGCATCCGAAATGACGGAGAGTGTCAAGCTGGAAGAGGGAGTTAAACTCCATGAACTGGATGCCTGTCTTATTGTAGATGTCTCTCTTGTCGTGAGTTTTCATATAACGGTCGATAGCGCCGTCTGTATGAGGGTCACGGTAGCAATATGGAAGACCGAGCAGCTGACCGTCTTTGCCGAAGAATGCAAAGTCACAACCCCAAGTATCAATACCGATGGATTCAATCTTGATGCCCTCGTCTGCTACTTTCTTGAGAGCGGTAACTATTTCATTGAAAAGATATGGAAGGTCCCAATAGAGGTGTCCGCCCATAGGGATCATCGGATGTTTGAAACGAGTAAACTCGCGCATGTCAACCTTCTGTCCGTCGTAGCTGGCGATTATTGTTCTACCACTAGTTGCACCGAGGTCAACAGCAAAATAATGTTTGATAGGCATAATGTCAATTGGTTTATAAAAAGTGTTATTTACAAAGATACTTAATTTATTTTTTATATTTGCATCTATGAAACAAAAAATATTTACAGCAGCCGTTGCTGCAATATCGCTTTTGATGTGCGCTAATAGCGAAGCGCAGACTGCGACCAGCCTTTTCTGGCGTGCAGATAGCCTTCAGGTGAAAGAGATCGTTTCCCAGCAGGCAGTTCAATACAACTTCGTGGGACACCATGGTCCTGCAGTTGAAAACTCTCACTGCGCTCTGCGTATCTACTTCAACGATAGCGGTGCGATTGATGTGTATTCTAAGAGTGGAAAGCAGATGGAGCTCAGAGAATATCTTTGGTATCCTACTGCTGCTCAGCAGAGTAACGAAGGTGCCGGCTGCGACGAATATCTTGTCGGAAGGACTGTCGGTGTCGGTGGAATCGCTCTTTGGGATGGTGAGAAAGAGGTTAAGCTCAAGGCTACAAAGGGTCGCACCGCACGTGTGGGTGAGATCAAAAACGGCTCATTTGCCGAGATGATAGCCTATGGTGTAGAGTACAAAGGTGAGCTTGTAGACGTGTCGATCAGAGTCGAGATGACC
>CALEJC010000207.1 GCA_937898205.1 uncultured Bacteroidales bacterium | reverse complement strand
CCACAAAGTCACGGGCTACAGACGTACCGCTGATGCTCTTGTATGTACACTGACTGAGAAGTCCGTGAAGAGCGTGACCAAACTCGTGGAACATTGTAGAAACCTCGTCGATTGTGAGGTATTCGCCATGGTTGCAGACATTAACCACGATCGGACGGACCATATTGCCCTCTGCATCCACATACTGCTCGCGGATGTTGTTCATCCACGCACCACCTCTCTTGCTGTCGCGTGGGTGGTAGTCTGTTGTAAAGATACCGATAAGAGAACCATCCTCCGCAGTCACCTTGTATGTCGTAACCACGGCAGGGTTGTATGAAGGCACACCTTCGATCTTCTCCATATTGATGCCATAGAGTCTCTTGGCTGCGAGGAACACACCCTCGGTCACGCGGTCAATGTGGAAATATGGCTTGGTGAGAGACTCGTCCAGGTCATACTTGATCTTGCGGACCTTCTCTGCATAATACCACCAGTCCCATGGCTCGATCTTAGAACCTGCAGGGACCTTGCCGGCCTTGATGTCCTCATCCATAACAGCCTGCATGTCCTTGAGCTCAACCTTCGCCTTGGCGACTGCGGCCTTCATGATCTCTGCGAGGAAGTTGTCTACTGTCTCAGGATTGCCGGCCATCTTCTTTGAAAGGATGTGCTCTGCAGATGTTTCAAAGCCGAGAATATTTGCCTTCTGGCGACGGAGCTCGAGCACCTTGAGGAGGAGCTCTCTGTTGTCGTAGTCATTGCCGTTATGTCCGCGAGATGTATAGGCCTCGTTGTACTGGCGGCGAAGCTCTCTATCCTCAGTGTTGGTCATCTTGTCAGGGTATGCAGCAACGCTGAAGCCAAACTTCTCTGCAAATGCGTTTGACTCTGCAAGGATATTGTTGCCGATCTTCTGGATGAGCTGTGACATCTCAACATTGATCTCACGGAGACGGTCCTGCTGCTCTACAGGGAGGTCGATACCATTGCTGGTGAAGTCCTCATAATATTTCTTGAGCACAACCTGCTGCTCGCGGGTGAGCTGGCTCTGGTCTGCATTATAGACAGCAGCAACTCTCTCAAAGAGTGCCTTATTGAAAGAAATATTGGCGCTGTGGTCGCTAAGAAGAGGGATTGCCTCCTCCTGCACTGCGTCCAGCTCGTCTGTGCGGTCAGTCTCGCTGACATTATAAAGCACGCCCTGAACCTTGGCAAGAAGGCCGCCGGAAAGGTCAAGAGGCACGATTGTGTTTTCAAAGGTAGGAGCATCAGGATTGGCCACGATGGCCTCGATCTCTGCAGCCTGCTCGGCGATACCGGCTTTGAGGGCAGGGATATAATCTGTTACCTGGATCTCTTCAAATGGAGGGATGCCATAGGGCGTATCCCACTCTGTGAGGAATGGATTTGTTCTACTACATGCTGTCATAGCGAGAGCAATACTTAGAATTGGAAGAATCTTCTTCATAATTATTAATCGTTAAATGTTATATCTTTCTTACTTGCCGATGATGATATATGTCGGATAGTGATCAGAGTAGCCGTTGATAAATGCACCATTGGAGAATGTGCGGAACGGAGTACCTTTATACTTGCCACTTTGCTGAGTCAGGAAGTCCTTATTGAAGACCTGACCGTAATAATCATCTATCTTCTTGATGGCAAGAGAGTTCTTCTTTGCTTTGGTCAGGCTCTTGTTGACCAGGATAAGGTCATAAATATTCCAAGTTCCCTGATAGGAGAGTGATCCGATGCCATCCTCAAGGACTTCTGTAAATGGAGAGAAGAAGTCTCCCTTCTTGACATCCTTGATATTCTCTTTACCGCGCATCCACTTGGTCATGCTCTCATCTGTAGGATTGTCGTTCATATCTCCCATCACGATAATCTTGATGCCGGGATATTTCTTTTCCATCTTCTGTGCGTGCTTATAGATGATCTCAGCGCCAAGCGGTCTGAGATCGGCACCTTTTCCGCCAACTCGACTTGGAAGATGAGCCACATAAACCGCAACGTGCTCGCCGTCGATAAGGCCGTGCACCATCAATGCGTCGCGAGTGCGGAAATCAGCCTGCTCTTCCTTGCTGAGGGTGATGGCGACCTTTGTGCCCTCAAACACAAACGGCAGAGTCTCGCTGTCGAGATAGGTAAACTGATCAGGGCGATAGAGCAGACCGACATCGATACCTCTGCGGTCTGGGCTCTCATAATGAACAATCTTATATCCGGCCCCTGCGATAGACTTATGCTTCACAAGATCTTCCAGGACACGGTGGTTCTCGATCTCACACACTCCAAGGATCGTGTGGAAAGCACCTGCCTCCTTTTTGATCTCCGAGATTACCCTTGCGATATTGGAGAGCTTCTTCTGGTATTTGTCCTGATTCCAGTTGTAGCTTCCTTCCGGAAGGAACTGCTCGTCGTTCTTGACAGGATCGTCATAGATATCAAAGAGGTTCTCCACATTATAAAAACCCACAACATAGTCCTGCTTCTGCGCCGAGGCACAGATGGCTACCGTGAGGAAAATGAGTAAAGTTACTAGTCTCTTCATCGCCATCGATTATTTCCACCAAGCATCCTTGGTGCTCTCAACTTGCTTCGCCTTGTCTTCGCCCACTGCGGCCGGGAGGTTTACAAAGAAATCCATGCCCATCTTCTCCTCAAGAGCATCAAGAGTCATCGCCTGAGTAGTCATGATGCTGGAATTCTCATACCCTTTGTGCTCAAAATAGAAGCCTATGCCGATATAGCCACCGGTCTCCTTGCCGATGGATGCGTCTTTCTTGTAGCCAAGAAGTGCTTTATAATATCCCACAGGGACAGGGATCTTTGTACCCTCGTTGTCTTCCGCTGTCTCGGTTGTGCCACGAAGGTCGGCACCGGTCACCACATAGAGCGTATCCATCTGCTTCGACCAGTCGCGGACCATCTGCTCAAGGGTAGCCCATGCTTTTTCGTTGAGCTCACCCTTCTGCGGTGTTGCATTTGGATAATAGAATGTGGTCCTGTTTGAACCGCCTGCATATCTGTCCGCTGAAGGGATCTGGTGGCCGCGCTGATAGCCGCCCTTATATCCACTGCTGAGGATCTGCTGATACTTCATTGGGATTTTAGGATCAAGAGTCCATTTTTCAGACCTGCTTCCTTTACCGATGAGGGTTTCGTTGAGCGGATAGGCCACCCAGTGTGCAAGCCTTGCATCCTTGTCATAGAAATATGAGTAGTTGCGGTACTCCTTAGAGTCCACAGTCATCTTGCGGTGAATGAAATAGAGATCCTTGTTTGTGGTGGCAGGAAGCTCCATCCAAGCGCCCACAGGGTCGCTCTTCAACTCTGTTGCAATAACATTGCCGCCTCCCTCTCCTACTATGTGCATGATATAGTAGGCTGGAATATCTTTTCCGCCGCCCTGCGGTGTGCCGTTATACTCATTTCTAAGGGTTCCCAGAGTAACAGTGTCACCTACCAAAAGGCCGATTTTGGCAAAAGAATTATCGTTCTTGTCCTTTTTCTCACTTGTCATACCATAGATCAGGATGCTGCCGGTCCCATCTTCTATCACAAAATTACCCCAGTGCTCATCTTGAATCTCAGTGATCTTACCTGTGAGCTTATACCAGTCTGTAGTGTTTACCGGTTTCTTGACAAACTCGGCGATAGTGAGCGCCTGAGGTCCGGCTGGCACGTTTGGATCAGTGCCATTTTGATTGATCTCCAGCTGCTGGTTGCAAATAATATCTCCAAAGAATGTAAGCTTTGCACTACGCTTTGCTCCCGGGTTCTCAAGAACCTTTACTGTCACATTTTGAGCGGTTGAAGATCCGTTACCACTGCTTGGAGTGACCTCAATCCATGACTGAAGCTCTTCTGTATAATCATTGATGACCCAATCTACTGTTGAAGTGAGTTTAATGGAGTATTCTCCTCCTTCGATTGGAGCATCAATAGTTGTTTTATCTATCGAGAGCTCATCACGTCCATCCTTGTTTTGAGGAGTACAAGACGCAAGAGCCGTCACAGCGATTATAGCAAAAAGGAAAAAGTTTTTTAATCTCATATATTTCTTTTTAGTTGCTTTAACCTTCAAAGATAATGATTTTTTATAGTAATTTTGCCGCCAATGTTGAAAATCACATAATATGCAAAACGATAGAATCAACAAGGTTACGCAGTTTCTGGAAGAGCACGACATCAGTTATGTAATGCACACCCATCCACCTCTTCCGACAATAGAAATCGCCCTTGATTATTGGAAGAACATAGACTCCACACATTGCAAGAACCTCTTTTTCCGCAACCATAAAGGCAATCGCCACTATCTTGTGGTCTTTGAGTGCCATAAAGAGCTTTCCATCCACACTCTGGAAAAGAGTCTGAAACAGGGAAAGCTCTCATTTGCCTCGCAGGAAAGGATGGAACGCTGCCTCGGACTGCTTCCGGGATCCGTCTCCCCTTTTGGTCTGATCAATGACATCGATATCGCTGATACAGCCAACCCAAAAGAGCTTTTTGAAAACGGTCATCGCGTCAAACTCTTCATAGACAGCGACCTGCAGAAGTCAGAAAAAGTGAGTTTCCACCCTTGTGACAACACCGCAAGCGTAGTCATCTCAAAAGAAGACCTGATCAGGTTTCTGGAGATATGGGGAGGAGAATATGAGTGGATTGAGGTATAAAAAAAGATCCGGCTTCGATTGAAGTCGGATCCTTTTTATGTAAGAGTTGAGATTACTCAGCCTTGAGACCGTAGATAACTACGCGCTTGTCAGTGCTGACATTTACACTTGTCTCTGACTTGAAGTCATAGCTAAATGTGTAAGTATCGTTCTCTACAGTGATTGTATAAGGAGCATTTCCTGTTGCACCGTCATTGCCAGCGATATTCTCGATCTTACCGATCTCGCTATCACCAACCTTGAGAGTTGCAACTGCAGTAGCGCCCTTCCAAGCAACTGCATTGAAGACGAGCTTCTTAGTTCCGGCAGGGACAGTGATTGTAACATCACCAACCTTTGATGAAGTACCAAGCTTCACTGTCTTCAAATTAGCTGCACCGTTAACTGTTGCAACGCCGTCATCGTAGGCATTAGCACCAAGCTCGTAAGCAAGAGAGATTGCATATTTCTTATCTTCTTTGCCATCATCCTCGCTAGCAGCCTTGTGGCTTACATAGAAAGCATCAGCAACCTGCTTTGTGCCCTTATATGAACCAACAAAACCTACGATTGTGATTTCATCACCAACTTTAACGCCGAGGCCATCCCATACACCCTTGCTGCTAGTTGCACCGTATCCCTTGTATACGCCGTATACGTATACTGTTCCGGTAGCATCCTGAATGTTGATATTGCCATATTCAGCCTTTACAACCTCAGTAACCTTACCTGTCAAGCGATAATACTGGGTCTTTGAATCCTCCTTAGCGACAAAGTCTGCTACAGTGATATCCTGAACCTTTGTAATCTCCTTAACAGTGACGTTCTTGAGCTGAGGGCTTCCGTTATAAGAGCTCTTTGGACCCTGAACCTTAACGATATCACCCTCCTTAAGACCAGAGGCAGCAAAATCGTTGGTTCCATATACGTAAACCTCGCCGGTTGCGTCAGTGATATAGAGGTTACCATACTTGGTATTTGCAACCTTTGAAACATAACCTGTGAGAATAAACTCTTCTCCATCAGGTGCTGCATTGATTTCCTTTGCAGTAGCTGGTACAGCTGCACCCTTCTGAGAAATTTCATACTCAATGCTATATTCAGCACCATCGAGTGACGAGTAGAAATCTACCATAGCGGTACGAGCCTTAGCCTCTGGATCAAGGTTTGGTGCTACGTTGAATGATACATAAGCTGTATCTGCAGGGTTAGGCTCGATCTTAGTAGGCACACCGGCCTTGTACTCCATACCGAGGAGCTTGATCCAGCTTCTGTCAGCTTCCTTGATTGAAGGGAAGAGACCATTGCCCTTGAAGGAAACCTTGATTTCAACGTCCTTACCATACTTGTCAACAACAGTTGGCTCAGCAGGGATCTTGATAAGAGCCTTGGTATGGCTGATAACCATTACATTTACAAGCTCTACAGTTGAGCCATATGTAGTCTTAGGACCTTCAACCTCAAGGATATCACCTACCTCGATGTTAAGCTCAGAGAACTTCTTCTCCTCACCATCAGCATTGAGTGTACCATAGATATAGATCTGGCCTGTCTCATCCTTAAGATCCCAGTTACCATAAGTTGTATTGGCGATAGACACGCAAGTACCCTTAACACGGAAGTTCTTTCCGTCAGGACCTGAGATCACCTGTGCACAAGTTACAAGCTCTGCTGCAAGAGAACCCTGGCGAACCTTGATATACTGAGTGTAGCTACCGACCTTGATAGCGATTTCAGCCTCGCGGCCACCATCTACCTTGTCAGCAGTGAAAGTTACTGTAGTCTTACCTGCAGCGCCTGAAGTAGCGCTGGCAGTAAGCCAGCTTGAAGGCCAAGAATCTGTGCCCTCAAAAGCCCATGCTTCCTTTGCGTCGATTACTACCTGAGTAGAACCACCTGCAACAGGAATTGAAAGATAGCTCTGAGATACTGTAATATTGTCAAGACCACCAAGATTGGTCTGTGGCTCACATCCTACAAAAAGAAGAGCAGATGCGAGGATTGTTGAGAATAAATATCTAAGTTTCATAATAATTGTCAAATTAATTAGTTAAACAAATACTTTATTCCCACTGAAGCATACCAGCACTGACCGATTGCAGTATTTGGAGTCCAAACCTGACTATTTGCATTTACAGAGCCTGGAGTAGAGAATACAGCGTAACCGTCAGCATCAGTATTTTCATACTTAAGCACACGACCACCGTTGAGCTTAGGGTTCATCTGCATCATAACACCCCAATCAGAGTTGAACATGTTGAGGATGTTCTTAACGTCTATGTTGAGCTGAAGAACGTTCTTGACGTTGCCAACCTTAACCTCGAAATCGTGCTTGTAGCCGAAGTCAAGACGGTGTACCCATGGAGAGTATACGCTATAGGCCTCAGCATAGCTGCCCTGATGTGCGCTAAGGTAATCGTTGTTGTGAACGAAGTCCATGAAACGCTTAGCATCGTCAGATGAAGCGAAACGGAACATGTTACCCTTAACCTGCTCGTCTGTAGGGATATAAAGAGCGTCATAGTTGTAACCGTCACCATTCATATCATTTGCAAGCATGTATGAATAGTTGTAACCGCCTCTGAATGACTGATAGTAAAGGCTGAAGTGGTTACCTGACTTGTCAGAATAAGTTGCAGAAGCAAAGAAACGGTCTGGAGTTACGTTGGCAGCATTGTGAAGCTGGATGTTGTTAGGACCGTAAACTGTAGGAACATAAGTGAAGGCAGACTCGGCAGCCGAACCTGGCATGTCTGTGAGCTCCTTAGAAGCACTGTGAGTGTAGGCTGCTCTGAAGTTGAGACCCTCGATTGGAGTCATGTCAACGAGCAAGCTGGCCATATAACCATAACCCTTGTTGGTGTTTTCAAGCACAAAAGCCTTTGTACCTGTGCGGAAGTCTGCAGGATAGATAGGACGGTTATCAACACCGTTGAATCTTGCAAATCCCTCAGCTGGCTTCATGCTCCAGTCAGAGATAGTCACACCGTTGATGGTCTTGTTGAAGATACCCTCAGCTGTGATCGAGAATGGGAATGATGTAGGGAACTTGTAATCGAGAGCGAGTGAAGTCTTCCATACCTGAGGCATCTTGAACTTAGGATCTACAGCAGAGATAGATGAAGGAACTGCGCCTTCCTCTGGAGAGATTGTCTCAGGATAACCGAGAGCGTGGAGCTTGTCAAGAAGAGCCTGTACGGTAGGCTTGCCGTTTGCGTCAGTCACGAGACCGCCCTTGAACACGTCCATAGAGAAGCCCATCTTATCAGCATTCTTTGCATTGATCTGAGCCTGGTACTGCACCATACCTGAGTTTGTAGGCATATTGGTGAAGAACACGAGTGGAAGACGGCCTGAGAAGAAACCAGTACCTCCGCGGAGTGTAAGG
>CALEJC010000206.1 GCA_937898205.1 uncultured Bacteroidales bacterium | reverse complement strand
GCAGTGTGCTCAGGCATAGCCATTTATTCTGCCCACACCAGCTTGGACAATGCCAAGGGTGGGGTAAATTACGAGATTGCTGCGCGTCTGGGGCTGCAAAACCTCAGCTTCCTCTCTCCTTCGCCTTCCGGCGAATGGGGCTCGGGCGTAGTGGGCGAGCTCGCTGCTCCTCTGAGCGACGAGGCATGTGCCGCTATGGTAAAGGAGCAATTTGCCGTCGAGGCTCTCCGCTGCTCTCAACCCACGGGACGTGAGATAAAGAGGGTCGCAGTGTGCGGGGGCTCAGGCGCCTTTTTGATGAGAGATGCTTTGCGCGCGGGTGCTGACTGCTTTGTGTGCGGAGAGTTCCACTATCACGATTATTTTGAAAATGACGGACTCTTCCTGCTTGAGTTGGGTCACTACCAGAGCGAGCAGTATACGATTGATGTGCTCGAGCGCCTGCTGGAGGGAAAAGTGGAGACAATCAAGACATCAATTCTGACAAATCCTATCTGCTATAGGTAGGATTTTTGCAGTAATTGGTCGCGGTTTTTAATAATTACAATGGCAGAATACAATAAGAAATATTCAATGGATTTCGACATAGCTTGTTATATGTCGGATTATAATCGCGTGCTTCGTCCTTCCGCTTTTCTGGATTGTGCTCAGGATATCGCGACTAAGGCTGCGGGTGCACTTGACTTCGGCGATACTGCTTTGAAGGCTCACAATTGTGTGTGGATTCTGGCGCGTCAGCAGGTTAAGTTTTTGAAGCCGGTGAGGTTTGGTGATGTGGTCAGACTTGATAGCTGGCACAAAGGTCTTAAGGGCATCAATTTCCTGAGAGACTACCAGTTGCTTTCTGAAGACGGAGAACCGATGGTCAACTCGACCAGCTCTTGGATCATTATGGATATTGCGGAGCGTCGTCTCTGTCGTGATGAGGCTGTGATGTCCAAAGTCCCAGCAGAGCCGCAGAGTGAAGATCATGCGATCGAGACTCCTTGTCCAAAGGTTGTCATGCCTCGCACAGTGGAGCCGGAACTCATCGGAACCCATGTAGTCAATTATTCAGACACTGACTTCAATCTTCATGCAAATAATGTGAAGTATACAGTCTGGGCTCTGGATGCCCTTCCTGAGTCACTGGTCTATGATCATTTCCTTAAGGAGCTGACTATCAACTTCAACCGCGAAGCCCGCAGGGGAGAGACAGTGGAGTTGTATCATGCTCTGGTCGATGGGGCTCACATCATTGAAGGTAAGGTCGATGGAGTGCAGGTCTTTATCGAGAAACTGATTTTTGACGAGTAAATAAAGATTATCAATAAAAAAAGGCTTCCGTCACCGGAAGCCTTTTTATCGTATTGTCGCAAGGACTAGAGCTTTGGACCAGCCTCTACGAGAGCCTTGCCAGCCTCGTTTGACTCGTACTTAGCGAAGTTCTTGATGAAGCGGCTTGCGAGATCCTTTGCCTTCTCCTCCCATACTGCTGGATCAGCATATGTGTCGCGAGGATCGAGGATG
>CALEJC010000205.1 GCA_937898205.1 uncultured Bacteroidales bacterium | reverse complement strand
AGGTAATCCCTTTTATCTGGTAAATTCAAATTCATCCGCGAGTTTCTGTCACACTAAAATTAAAAAGAGGCTTACAGTTACCTGTAAGCCTCTTTTTCTGCGGAGAGGGAGGGATTCGAACCCCCGGACCCGTGAAGGTCAACAGTTTTCAAGACTGCCGCAATCGACCACTCTGCCACCTCTCCTGGACCTTTGCCCATAAAAATGGATTGCAAAGGTACAAATAAATTCTAAACTTGCAAATTATTTATCACTAAAATGAGATACCAAGTGAAATGTTTACCTGATGTGTATTCATTTTAATCTCCGAGTTAGACCCTGTAGTGTGAAGAAGGTTGGTAATCGGACCTTCGTATGACACTCCTACAAAGAAGTTCTGGAAAGCTACCTTAGCACCGGCCTGCCATCCAAGGACAACTCTATTCATATCCTCATACTCCTCAAAGAGGTCTACTTTTGTAGTAGTTTTTCCGCCTGTCATGCTCTGTTGTCCCAAGAGATAGCCCTGCACATTGACACCTGCAAACGGCATCAGGTGAACCGGAGTGCTTGGGATAGCAAGATCAAAAAGTACATTTACAGGAACCTTGATGGTCAAGAAATCCTTCGATGTCTTTACAAGGTCTGTTTCCTCAACATTCCATGCATACTGCACACCGGCACCATACTGGACATACAATGGAGTAGAGTCAAGTATAGCTCTAGCCTGAGACCAGCTTGCAGAAATCGCATTAAGGTTCTCACTTTCTGAGCTATTAAGACCGATAATAGTCGCATTGGAATTGAGAGTAACCGGGCTATAGCCAAGTTCTACTGAGTTGATGACCTGCGCAGACGCAGTCACACCAAACAAAGCGACAGATGCCGCAATAATCAAAAGTTTTTTCATAACAGATTAGAATAAAAAGTTATTAATAAAATGCCTTAAAGCACTATTTCTTGTCTTCGTTCATAAAAAACTTCCACTGGAAGAGCATCAGGTAAAAAGCTCCGCAAGTAACACAGCTATCTGCGAAATTAAATACCGGACTGAAGAAGATGACTTTCTCTGCTGTGCGGATTATCGGGAAGTAGAACATATCTACTACGTGTCCAAACATAAATGGAGCATAGTCCCATATAATGCCATAGAACAAGCAATCGATGATATTTCCTATCGCCCCTGCAGTAATCATCGTCAAGCCGACCAGAGCACCCTTTGGAGCGCCCTTCTTAATCAAAGAAGAGATCCACCAGATGAGAGCTCCGCTCAAGATGATTCTAAAAAAGGACAAAAGGAATTTGCCGACTTTGCCACCGAAGCTCATGCCAAAGGCCATGCCTTCGTTTTCCACAAAACAAAGTCGGAACCACTCCCCTATCACAAAAATCTGCTCTCCCAGAGACATATTTGTCTTGACCAGGACTTTTATGACCTGGTCAATGACAACAAGGATAACTCCAAGAAGGAGCAGGGACTTGCCTCTAGAAAGTTTCATTACTTACTTCCTTCCCAATCTAGCAAGTTTCTCCTTAGCCTCCACTGTGAGAGTAGCGTGTGGCACAAGGCGAAGTCTCTCCTTAGGGATGAGTTTTCCTGTCTCACGGCAGATGCCGTAGGTTTTGTTTTCGATGCGGGCAAGTGCAGCCTCAAGGTTCTGGATAAACTTATATTGGCGCTGAGCCATCTGGCTTGCCTCTTCCTTAGAGAGCTGGTTTGCACCGTCATCTTCTACAGTCTTGAAAGATGGAGATGTATCCTGAATATCGTTTCCGTTGTTCAAGATGACCTCGCGGAGAGTCCTGTACTCCGACTTTGCCTTCTCGAGCATATCTACGATAATCTCCTTAAACTCAGCAAGTTCTGCATCTGTGTAACGAGTCTTCTCGACCGGAGTTACGTTTTTGTTGAGTTCTTCCATAACAATATTACTTATGTTTATTAACGTTAATCTTAATCTGGCCATCTCCCCACTCCACTACCGAAGCTGACTCTGGCGCTTCGGCCATAGAAGCAAGTTTCAGCTCAAGAGTAAGTGTCTGCGCTGACACATATTGTGCATACTCCTCAAGAGCAGAAGATATCTCATCAAAGATGGTGCCTTCTGCAAATATAGTAGTAATAATCCTATCTGTCACCTCAAAGCCACTTTCTTTTCTAAGATTCTGGATCGGGTGGATGAGCTCGCGTGCCACACCCTCTCTGATGAGTTCAGGAGTCTGGACGATGTCAAGAGCAAGTGTGAGACTGCCCTCAGAAGCCACGAGCCAGCCCGGCATATCCTCCGAGATGATCTCATAGTCACCCTTATTAAGCACAACCTCTCCACCTTCAAGAGTAAGAACATACTGATCGTCAGCACGCTCGATAGCAGCAATCTGCTCCTGAGAAAGAGTAGTAAACGCTGCCGCAATCTCCTTCATCCTCTTGCCATAGATCTTGCCAAGTGTCTTGAAGTTTGGCTTGATCTTCTTGGTGATGATACCTGTTGTATCCTCAAGGAACTCGATATCCTTGACGTTTACTTCTGTAAGGAAGATATTCTTGACTTTGACGATGTGCTCCTGCACACTCTCGTTGAGCACCGGCACAAGCACCTTTGCAAGTGGCTTGCGCACATTGATACCCACTTTCTTGCGAAGCGCAAGAACCATAGAAGATGCCCTCTGAGCAAAGCTCATGCTCTCTTCCAAACCCTTGTCGATCAGCTCCATCTGCGCCGATGGCATCAGCTCATAGTGGACAGAGTCTGCGCCAGGTACCAGGTCACTCCAGAGTCTCTCCATAAAGAACGGAGCGATAGGAGCGCCAAGCAAAGCGACTGTCTTGAGAGACTCATAGAGAGTCTGATAGGCAGAAAGCTTATCCTCGTTCATGCCCTCTCCCCAGAGACGTTTCTTATTGAGACGGATGTACCAGTTGCTAAGGTCATCGCAGACAAACTCCTGGATCAGGCGGCCTGCAAGAGTGATATCATAGTCCTCATAGGCCGCGATACATGAGCTGATGAGCGTATTCAGGCGGCTCACGATCCAGCGGTCAAAGAGCGGTCTGTGCTCGTATGGCACCGCCTCCGTGCCAGGATCAAACTTGTCGATATTTGCATATAGCGCAAATACCGAATATGAATTATACAGCGTGCCGAAGAACTTGCGGCGCACCTCCTCCACGCCGGCCTCGTCAAACTTGAGGTTATCCCAAGGCTGAGCATTGGTGAGCATGTACCAGCGGAGCGCATCAGCACCATACTTATCGAGGGTCTCAAACGGATCGACTGCATTGCCAAGGCGCTTGCTCATCTTCTCGCCCTTCTTGTCAAGGACAAGTCCATTGGAGATTACGCGCTTGTAGGCAGGAGTGCCGGAAACCATCGTATGGATGGCATGAAGCGTATAGAACCAGCCACGTGTCTGATCCACACCTTCAGCAATAAAGTCAGCAGTGCAACCAAATCCGCTCTTATCCTTGCCGCGAAGGCCTTCCTGAGCATAAGGCATGGCGCCTGAGTCAAACCACACATCGATAAGATCGGTCTCTCTTGTCATCTTCTTGCCGCTTGGGCTGACAAGGAAAATTTCATCTACGTATGGACGATGGAGATCGATCTTCTCGTAGTTCTCAATGCTCATATCTTCAAGCTGGAAACCGGCTTCCTTAAACGGATTGACACTCATTATGCCAGCCTCAACAGCTTTTTCTATTTCATTGTAAAGTTCCGCAACCGAACCGATGCAGATCTCTTCCTTTCCGTCCTCTGTGCGCCAGATCGGAAGCGGAGTACCCCAGTAGCCATTTGCCGAAACGGCCTGTGCCTGTAGACTCAGGCTTCCAGGTGATCTGATCGTTGAGCTCCATCATCTGCTCACGCACTGCAGTGGTCTTGATAAACCAGCTGTTGAGAGGATAATAAAGCACAGGCTTATCCGTGCGCCAGCAATGTGGGTAATTATGGACGTGCTTCTCAATCTTAAACACCTTACCCTGCTGCTTCATCATCACACAGAGGTCAACATCAAGTGTAGGCGCATCAGCAGCAAGCTGATCGTCGTAGGCATTCTTCACATAGCGGCCGGCCCACTGAGCATAGTCCTCAGACACGCGCTCTGCCACATAGTCAGGATCAAGGTCCTCGATGCGGAAGAATCTACCCTTGAGGTCCACCTGAGCCTGAGGGTTGCCGTCGCAGTCGATCGGCATGATGCCAGGCACTCCGGCA
This sequence comes from uncultured Bacteroidales bacterium, assembly GCA_937898205.1. Lineage (GTDB taxonomy): Bacteria > Bacteroidota > Bacteroidia > Bacteroidales > UBA932 > Cryptobacteroides. The sequence continues at coordinate 1,772 of CALEJC010000205.1, read as the reverse complement.
GCCTTTGCTACACGGGCATCATCGGCACCAAATGTAGGCGCGATGTGCACGATGCCTGTACCGTCTTCTGTTGAGACATAGTCACCCTCAATCACTCTGAAAGCACCCTCATCCGGACGGAACCAAGGGATGAGCTGCTCATATTGAAGTCCGACGAGCTCGCTTCCCTTCATGACTTCCGGAAGTACCTCGTGAGGGATCTTATCTGTGAAGATGCTGGATACAAGATCCTTGGCAATAATGTATGTACCAGGCTCCTGGGTATATGGATTTTCTGCTTTTACCTTTACGTAGTCAATCTTTGGACCCACACAAAGTGCTGTGTTTGAAGGCAGTGTCCAAGGGGTTGTGGTCCATGCAAGAATATAAAGACCTTCCTCACCTTTTACTTTAAACTGAGCCACACAGGTAGTATCCTTGACATCACGATAGCAACCCGGCTGGTTGAGCTCGTGACTGCTCAAGCCTGTACCCGCAGCAGGAGAATATGGCTGAATAGACTTGCCCTTGTAGAGTAAACCCTTTGAATGGATATCTTTGAGAAGGTACCAGAGAGTCTCGATGTAGCGGTTGTCATAGGTAATATATGGATCATCCATATCTACCCAGTAGCCGATGCGCTCTGTGAGGTTTCTCCACTCGGCAGTATATTTCATCACTTCCTCACGGCAGGTCTTGTTGTACTCTGCCACGGTGATTTTGGAACCGATGTCCTCTTTAGTGATACCGAGCTTCTTCTCCACACCAAGCTCCACAGGAAGACCGTGAGTATCCCAACCTGCACGACGGCAGACCTTATGTCCGGTCTGGGTCTTATATCTACACACTGCGTCCTTGATCGAACGAGCCATCACGTGATGGATACCAGGCATGCCGTTGGCAGAAGGCGGACCCTCAAAGAAAATGAATTCAGGGGCACCCTCCCTCAAAGCAAGGGATTTCTCAAAAGCCGATTTATTTTTCCAATCCTGGAGGACCTCCGCTGAGATACCCACAAGATCAAGAGAGTTATACTCTTTAAATGTCATATTTTTTACTAATTTTGTAATCCGCAAATTTAGTTAATTCTGCTTACTTAAACAAAAACGATATGGCTATTATTGACATTATTCTCCTTATCTGTTTTATTCCCGGCATCGTGTCCGGCTTGTCAAAAGGCTTTGTCAGAGAAGTGATTGAAACTATCGCCATCTTGATTGGTGCATGGGCGGCGTTTCATTTCTCTTCTTCGTTTAGTGCTTGGATTTCAGAGTCCATCAATATGGACCCGCAGCTACTGCAGATAATATCTTTTATCCTGATTGTTGTAATAATCACTCTGGTGCTCAAACTTCTTGGATCTCTCATCACCAAGCTCCTCAAAGCCATCACTTTAGGCTGGCTCAACGGATTGCTCGGGCTTGTATTTGGCATCGTCAAGGTGGGACTTATCCTTGGCTTGGTAATCATGGTGTTTGAGAGCCTCAACAGCCAGTTTGATCTGCTCAAGAAGGGCGCTCTCGACGATGCAGTGGTCTACAATACCATCAAGGATATCACAGGACAGATCTTTCCTTATTTCAAATCATTTGTAGGCGGACTCCATGTCTAAGATCGTACTAATAGAGAGCTCTACCTCACTTTGTTCTGTGGCACTTGCCATAGATGGCAGATGTGTGTGTTCCCGCCAGAGCAGTACCCCAAGAGCTCATGCAAGCCTCACTGCTCCGTTTGTAGCAGAGGTGCTTGAGGAAGCCGGCATTAAAATCAAGGATTGCGACGCCGTTGCATTG
>CALEJC010000204.1 GCA_937898205.1 uncultured Bacteroidales bacterium | reverse complement strand
TCCTGAGGAGAAAAAGGAGGCCGACGAAATCGTGAAGAAGACTGCCAGAAGCATATTTGTCTTGACCTCGATCTCGCAAAACGGCGCCTTGGATATCTTCAGCAGCCTGAGCATGAATATTTCCATGATCAACAAGATCGTGGAGATGAGAGGGAAGCGCCCGTCGTTTGGACAGCTCCTCAGGCTTTATACGCGCGTGGCTGCATCGTCGGTGCTGATCGCATCTGCTGACGAAGCTCTTAATGAGGTCAATCTGGGCGAATTGCTTGGCCTCTCGGGCATTAACGTGACTGCCGCGATATTCAAGTCTGCGACCAATGGCATGCTCAATGCCTATGTCGCATTGCGCGTCGGGATGACCACGCTGCGCTATCTTGAGGAGGGCAGTGAAGCATTCAAGCGCAACCGCTCCGCAATCCGCAAGGAAGTGCGCCGCTCCGCAATCAAGAAACTCCCGCTTGTCGTTGCCACCGGCGTCAAGGATGGTGTCTTCGGGGTGAAGAATTGGTTTTAACCCTCCACCAGGAGCATAAAGAGGAAGCCGATGAGCAAGGCGAAGCTGGCGGCTTTCTGGTGACCGTGGGAGTGGGTTTCGGGGATCATTTCGTCGCTGACGACATAGAGCATCGAGCCTCCGGCAAATGCTAGCATCGCAGGCAGGAGCATCTGTGAGATGCCGCCGAGCGCATAGCCAATCCAGATGCCGACAATCTCCAGCAGACCGATGCAAAGCGAGATGATCACCGTGCGGGTGCGGCTGACTCCTGCGAGCAGCAGGGGAGCGATGATGACCATGGCCTCAGGCACATTCTGGATGGAGATGCCTATCGTCACGCTCCAGGCGTTGGATATATCTTCTGCGTTGAATCCCACTCCGGCAGCAATGCCTTCAGGGAGCTTGTGCAGGGCAATTGCAAGTACAAACAACATGACTTTGTTGATGCTTGCGTTGCCTTTGTGCTGCTCCGGCTCCAGACCGGTAATGCTATGGAGGTGAGGGGTGAGCAGGTCGAGCAGATTGAGAAACAGCGCGCCCACCAGCACTCCAGCAACCACAATCCACATCTTGCCTTCGCCACATAGCTCCGCAGACGGAAGGATGAGTCCGAGGATCGCGGCGGACAACATCACGCCGGCGCAGAAGCCCATGATGGCGTCGTTCCACTTGTGTGGGATGTTCTTGAAGAAAAATCCGAGTCCTGCGCCAAGCAGTGTAGATCCGCAGAGACCCAGTGCACTGATCCATACAGGATTCATAATATTATAGATTGTTTAGTAGTTGATAAATGATAAATCCAAGGTAATTGCCCACAGCAAAGCCCACGACGCCGTTGGTGATGCCGGGGATGATGGCATTTTTATTCTTCATGGAAGCTGCAATCATCGGCACGGTGATGGGCGAATTAATGAGGGTGTTGGATGTAATGACAGTTGTGTCTGCATCAATCTTGAGCAAGCGCGCAAGCAGAAGCATCAAGAAGAAAGAGCCGAATATTACAAATGCCTGGAATAGCAGGATAAACAGACTGCTCTCCAGATCAATCTTGCTCAGATCGGCCATTGACGCCATTACAAGGCAGAAAATGTAGATCAAGTACATACCGGCATCGTAGCTCTTGTCCCAGGTCTTTACTTCTTTTGTGAAGCTGAGAAGAAGGCTGATTGTGCTCAAGCTCAATATGATGACAATCATAAAATACTCTTCTTTAAAGAGCTTGGTCAGACCGAGTGAGATGCCTGTAATCAGTGCTGCTGCGCCTAGGATTTTAAGTAGCTGGATGATAGAGGATTTCTTTGCAAAATCCTTATATGGATTCTGTGACTGAGTGTCTAGCTGCAGATCGCTCTGGGCTTCCATGCTGGTGTTGACGCCGATAAATTTTCTGGCCATCTTGATGCCGCCGCCCATCAAGAAAAGAAGATAGATGAAGCAGATGATGATATCACAAGTGGACAGTAGGACAAATGTGGTATTGTCCATGCCGAGCATGAGCTTTATTGCTGCCAGGTTGCCGGATCCGCCGGTATAAAGTCCGCTCAATGCGGCGCCCATAATAGGGCCTTCTGAGCCAAACCTGTCACCCACAAGCAAGAATCCTATTGCGACCATCAGAAGCACGGAAAAAACTCCGATTACAAAACTCAAGAGGCTTTGCTTTGCAGAGAAATTCTTGAAATTGCAACCAAAGAGCATCATCGGGATGGCAAGGGGTACCAGAACCTCCGAGAGAGAGTTCTGCAAGCCATCCAGACCCTGAGGAAGTATCCTTAGGTTGGTCACCAGCACGCCGAGTATGTAGAGGACCAGGACCGGTCCGATCTTGCCCAGAATCTTCACCTTGCCACATGCCCAAAGCACTGCTGCCGGAGCAAGAAGGTAGAAAAGTATAACCAGAACTGTAGTAATCATCTTCAATCGCTTTATTTGTTAATGACACCGCTTCCTATCATCTCTCCGTCGCTCTCATACCACACTGCAAACTGACCTGCCGTGATGCCTCTTTGAGGCCGGTCAAACAAAACAAACAGGCCGTTATCTCTCATCAGCAGGGTAGCGTCTTCGAGGGGCTGACGGTAGCGGATGCGCACTCTATATCGTCTCTGCTCTCCGATGCTCATCCTGAGGTCCGGACGTATCCAGTGGACTTCGTCTGAGTTGACCTTCAAGCAGCTGCGTCTGAGGCCTTTATGAGCGTCGCCTTCTCCCACATAGATGATGTTTCTGTCGATGTCGGTAGAGATGACAAACACCGGCTCACTATGTCCGCCGATGCCCAGGCCCTTACGCTGCCCGATCGTATAGAACTGCGCTCCCTCATGACGTCCAATAATCTTGCCATGAGGATGCTCTTTATATCGTGTCTTCTTGATGTGTTTCTTGCCGGAGCGGTAGGTCTCTGTCTGGAACGCTATGTCGCTGTAGTCCAGCGGAGTAGCAAGCTCTTCCAATTCCTCGTCGCTGAGAGTGCAGCCTTTGCTCAGCAGCTCCTGCGAACGTGTGTAGGCGGCAGAGTCGGCATAGTACCGATCGTAGATCTCCACCACATCACCTTCCACCGATGCGAGCTTCTGCTGCAGGAAGACCGGCAGGTCTACTTTGCCCACAAAGCAGATGCCTTGCGAATCCTTCTTCTCTGCAGAAGGCAGGTCTGCTTCCTTGGCGAGGCGTCTGACTTCGCCTTTGCAGATGTCTCCGATAGGGAAGAGGGCAGTGCTGAGCTGCTCCTGGTTGAGCTGGCAGAGGAAGTAGCTCTGGTCTTTGTTGGGATCGCTGCCTTCAAGGATGCGACATGTGCCGTCGGGGAGGGTTTCCTTGCGGCAATAGTGCCCGGTGGCGACCAACTCCGCGCCCAGGCTTTGGGCTGCCTTCCAGAATGCGTCAAACTTGATCTCGCGGTTGCAGAGCACGTCCGGGTTAGGGGTGCGGCCGCGCGAGTATTCGTCAAACATATAGTCAACCACGCGCTTGCGGTATTCCTTGCTTAGGTCCACAAAATAAAAGGGAATGCCGATCTTGCGAGCCACAAGCTCTGCGACAAAGCGGTCTTCCTCCCATTCGCAATCGCCGTGGAGAGTGCCCTCCGTGTCGTGCCAGTTCTGCATAAACATGGCAAATACGTCATATCCCTGCTGCTTCAGAAGCAGCGCGGCCACGCTGGAATCCACTCCACCCGAGAGCCCGATGCATATTTTAGGCTTTTTTACACTCATATTAAATGCGAAAATAACTAAAAATAGCTAAAATCGTCTAAAAATGTTATATTTGAGACTGCTAACTACTTCTCTATGACTACTAAAGAAATCAATATCCGGTATCAGGAGTACACATCCATAGAAGAGCTCAATGCAGAAGACAGAGAGCTTGCGCAGGCAGCCGTTGAGGCGATGAGCGGAGCCTATGCTCCTTATTCCCACTTCCATGTCGGAGCAGCCGTGAGACTGTCCTCAGGAAAAATCGTCAAGGGCGCAAATCAGGAAAATGCCGCATTCCCTTCGGGCCTGTGTGCAGAAAGGACAGCAATGTTTGCTGCCGGAGCAAAATATCCGGATAAGGATATGCGCAGCATCGCCATCGCGGGCGGAGTCTATGGCAAGCTCGGCAAGCACCCTGCAACTCCTTGTGGCGCTTGTCGTCAGGTGATGGCTCAGTACCAGACCAAGGCCGGAAAACCGCTCAGCGTGATTATGGTTGCCGACGGTAAAATCTGGAAGTTTGAGAAAGTTGATGACTTGCTCCCGATGATTTTTAACAGTATTTAGAAAATTTTACTACCTTTGTGCTCGGGAAAGTCGTACACGACCAGCTCCCTCTCAATTCCCCCAGGACCGGAAGGTAGCAAGGGTCGGAGGTCGTAGCGGTGCGATGTGCTAAGCTTTCCCTTTTTTTGTTTCCGGACATCAATACCCACCAATAATATGAAAAAGATCTTTCAACCGCTTTTGTGTGCTTTATGCGTGGCTTCCTGCGCACCCAAACAAGCTGATTTTGCTGATTTCTATCCCATCGGTCCTGTAGCTTTTACAGAAGTGCAGGTGTCAGACGAGTTCTGGAGTGATAGACTGCAGGCGAGCAGGGAAGTGACTATCCCTCTTGCATTTAGTAAATGTGAAGAAACCGGCCGTTACGACAACTTCGTGCGTGCTACCAGACCTGACTCTACCTATAAAGTGGGTGGTTTTTCATTTGATGACACAGATGTTTATAAAACCATAGAAGGTGCTTCCTACCTGCTTCAGACCTATCCTGATGCGGCTCTTGAAGCCTATATCGACAGTGTGCTCGTGCTGGTGGCGGCTGCTCAGGAGGAGGACGGCTATCTCAATACCGCGCGCCAGATGAATCCTTGGCATCCGCACGACTGGATGGGTAGCGAGCGCTGGTCGAAGGTTGAAGACCTTAGTCACGAATTCTACAACCTTGGTCACATGTTGGAGGGCGCGATCGCTCACTATCAGGCGACCGGCAAACGCAATTTCCTCGATATCGCGATCCGCTATGCCGACTGCGTGTGCGAAGCCATCGGTCCGGGCGAGGACCAGCTGGTGCGCGTGCCCGGTCATCAGATTGCGGAGATGGCGCTGGCAAAGCTCTATCTCGTGACGGGCGAGCAGAAGTATCTCGATCAGGCGAAGTTTTTCCTTGACAAGCGCGGCTACACAGAGATCAGAGGGCAGTATTCGCAGTCGCACAAGCCTGTGCTAGAGCAGGATGAGGCGGTGGGACATGCTGTGCGTGCGGAATATATGTATTCGGGCATTGCCGATGTCGCTGCACTCACAGGCGAGCAGGCCTACATCGACGCGATTGACAAGATCTGGGAAAACATTGTAACCAAGAAGATGTATATCACAGGTGGTGTGGGATCCCGCGGTTCGGGCGAGGCATTTGGCCGCAATTATGAGCTTCCAAACCTCACATCATACTGTGAGACCTGTGCTGCCATCGGCAATGTATATTTCAATCACAGGATGTTCCTGCTTCATGGAGAATCAAAATATTATGATGTCCTTGAGAGGTCGCTTTACAATGGCTTGATCTCCGGTGTCTCTCTTGATGGCGGAGCTTTCTTCTATCCAAATCCTCTAGAGTCAGATGGACGTCATCACAGGGAGCCTTGGTTTGGTTGTGCCTGCTGTCCTTCAAATATCAGCAGGTTTATCCCTTCTGTGCCGGGCTATGTCTATGCGGCTACAGATGATGCACTCTATGTCAACCTCTATCTTTCCAACTCGATGACTCATCGTCTCGACGGAAAGCAGGTGAGCGTGAGTCAGAAGACCGGTTATCCTTGGTCGGGTGATGTGCTTGTCACTATAGATGAAAATAAGGCTGGTGAGTTTACTCTTAAACTCCGCATCCCCGGTTGGGTGAGAGGAGAAGTGGTCCCTGGCGACCTTTATGAGTTTGCCGACGGGAAGAGCAGTACATATTCTGTGACCGTCAACGGAGAGGCTGTCAGCTCAGAGCTTGTGGACGGATATTTCTGCATCGAGCGCAACTGGAAGCCTGGCGACGAGGTCAGACTTTCTATGGACATGACACCTCGCTATGTGAAGGCTCATCCTGAGGTGAAGGATGATGAGGGTAGACTCGCAGTGATCAAAGGCCCTATCGTTTATTGTGCGGAGTGGCCTGATAATGAGGGTATTAAGGTGCGTGAGGCTACTCTTGACCGAGATCAGGAGATGACTTGGGAGCACAATGCCGAGCTTCTCCACGGAGTAGATGTGATCAAGGCAGGAGATTTGACAATGATCCCATATTATGCTTGGTGTCATCGTGGCTCAGGTGATATGATTGTATGGCTTAAGGAACAGTAATGAAAGCAGATATTGTTGTAATCGGTGCCGGAGCATCGGGGTTGATGGCTGCCTACAGTGCAGCCAAAACTCTTGTAAAGTCGGGAAGTGATGCTTCTGTGGTGCTTCTTGAGAAGATGCCACGCGCAGCCCGCAAGGTGATGATTACCGGCAAAGGCAGATGTAATTTTACCAATCTCAAGGACTGGAATGAGTTTTCTTCACACATCAGGTCAAAGCCCAATCTTGTGAAGTCGGCTTTTTATTCTCTTCCCCCTCAGGCAGTGATCGACTTTTTTGAGGCGGTGGGGATGCCGACTGTAGTTGAGCGTGGAGACAGGGCTTTTCCTGCTTCATACCACGCCAGTGATGTGGTGGATGCTCTTGTGAGGGCTTGCCACGGAGTGGGTGTGAAGATTATATATGAGGCTGAGGTTCAGAGCATCAAGCCCGGGTTTGAGCTTGTCCTTACCGACGGTACCAAGTGCAGCTGCGCTCGTCTGATTGTGGCCACAGGAGGATTGAGCTATCCGAGCACAGGTTCAAGCGGTGACGGCTTGAACTGGGCCAAAGAGCTCAATCATAGGATAGAACCGACATTCCCTTCACTCACCGCTCTCGTGCCGAGAGGGTATAAGCAGACTGACAGCAAGGATCTCCACATCGACAGAAGCACTCCTCTCACAGAGGATGGAGAGAAACTTTGCGGTGTGCAGCTGAAAAACGTCCAGCTCTCACTTCAGGTGGAGGGACAGGTTGTGGACTCTGAGTTTGGCGACGTATACTTCACTGACGGAGGCATAGAGGGGCCGATCGGTTTCCAGCTTAGCCGCAAGGCGGTCAAATCGCTGATCAACGGCTCCAGAGTGTCATATATACTCGATCTCAAACCGGGCGTGGATCTCACCGAAGTTGTGACCAGAGTCAAGGAACTCTGGCAGGAAGTAGACAAAGATCCTCGTTCAAGAAGACTGCGCGAGAAGGAAAAATGTCGTATCCTACTTGGCAAGATGATGCCTTGGGATCTGATCCCCGGTTTTACAGCGTCACATCCTGAGATCATGACTCTTGAGCGCCGCTCACGCAACGACAGCAAGCTCTGGGTAAACCTTCCAAGCATCGCCAAGGCGCTGAAGGAGTGGAAGTTTGAGATTGCGGGCTATGTCGGCTATGAAAGGGCGGTTGTGACGGCAGGAGGTGTGTCTGCAGATAGCGTCGTGGCCAAGACCTTCGAGTCTCGCGAAGTGCCCGGACTCTACTTCTGCGGAGAGGTCCTTGACATCGATGCGGACACCGGAGGATACAATCTGCAATTGGCATTCTGTACCGGTAACCTCGCGGGTGAAAATGCAGCCAAGTCATTGATTAATAAGTGATAATATGAGAAATACAAGATTATTCCAGATTGTAGTGTTTGCACTGCTGACTCTTGTGAGTGCACATGCTCAACCTAGACCGGAGAAGGTATATCTGTTTTCCTACTCAACCGGTGAGAATCGTGATAAGAACGGACTCCATTTTGCATGGTCGGCAGATCAGCAGACTTGGCACGAGATCGGTCCTCTTTATAGCTTTGTAAAGAGTGACTATGGCGATTGGGGCTCTCAGAAGAGGATGCTCAACCCGCGAGTGGTGTCTCTTCCTGATGGCAGCTGGGATGTGATCTTTGAGGTCAATGAGAAGGAGGCAGTGATGGGCATCGCCCATACCCCAAACTTCGTAAACTGGATACCGCAAGAGTACCTTCCTTCCGCAAAGGTTCTTTCCATGTATAATCTTCCAGAGAGAGTGAGCGTGGAGCTTCCGATCAGCGGCAAGCAGACAGGCGATATCCATTGTGTGGAGTGGAATGTGCTCAAAACTATGCTTGATGCAGTGCAGATGGCTGCTGCCCAGTCGGAAGAAAATGCAGAGCGCCTTGCCGACGACGCAGGCCGTTTCCGCGGCCTCAAGTCGCAGACGCTGACGCTAAGCATCGACGCAGACAAGCCTAAGCAGATCAGCAATATGCTGATGGGTATCTTCTTTGAGGACATCAATTATGCAGCCGACGGCGGCTTGTATGCAGAGCTTGTGCAGAATCGAGATTTTGAATATCATCCACGCGATAAGCGACACCGCGACAGCAAGTGGAACAGCAGCTATGCCTGGACACTCACCGGCGAAGGTGCGCAGTGGTTTGTGGATCAGATGGATCCGCTTCACGCCAATAATCCCAACTATGCCAGGATCCGCGTAGCCAGGAAGGGCGCGCGCTTTGTCAACGATGGCTTTGACGGTATCGCCGTGAAGGCAGGCGAGAAGTACGATGTGAGCTTCTTTGCACGCGCAATCAATGGCGGTGGCACTGTGACAGCCCGCATCGTGGATGAAAACGGAGCAGAGATCGGCAAGGCCGGACTTTCTGCCCGCAGTCGCAGCTGGAAGAAGTCTGCTGCTGTGATTGTTGCTTCCAGGACTTGTGATAACGCCCGTCTTGAGCTGGAGCTCGGATTTGCAGGGGAGGTGGCTCTGGATATGATTTCACTCTTCCCGCAGAATACATTCAAAGGTCGTAAAAATGGCCTTCGTCCCGATCTGGCGCAGGCTCTTGCTGACCTGAAACCGCGTTTTGTGCGCTTCCCGGGCGGTTGTGTGGCCCATGGCGACGGTCTTGAAAATATGTATCGCTGGAAAAATACCATCGGGCCTCTTGAGCAGAGAGTTCCTAACTGGAACATCTGGGGCTATCATCAGAGTCTTGGCTTAGGTTACTACGAGTACTTCCAGATGTGTGAGGATCTGGATGCAGAGCCCGTCCCAATCATCCCGGCAGCTGTGCCTTGCCAGAATTCCGTTGTAGGAGGATATGGCCAGCAGGGCGGTCTTCCTCTAGAGGAGATGGATGAGTACATCCAGGATATTGTGGACCTTGTGGAGTGGGCCAACGGCGACCCTAAGAAGAGCAAATGGGCAAAGATGCGCGCAGATGCCGGTCATCCTGAGCCGTTTAATCTCAAATACATAGGTATAGGCAACGAAGACCTCATCACAAAGGTCTTTGAAGAGCGTTTTGAGATGATCTACAAGGCCTTGAAGGAGCGCTGTCCGGAGATTACCGTGATCGGTACTGTGGGACCTTTCTATCAGGGCGCTGATTACGAGGAGGGCTGGAGGTTTGCTCAGGAGCTGGGCCTTGATCTGGTGGACGAGCATTATTATAATCCTCCGGGATGGTTTATCAACAATCAGGATTTTTATGATAAGTATCCTCGTGGAGGCACTAAGGTCTATCTTGGAGAATATGCCTCGCACCTTCCAAACCGCAGCAATTGTCTGGAGTCTGCATTGACTGAAGCCGCATACCTCTGCCACGTCGAGCGCAATGCCGATGTCGTGGAGATGACTTCTTATGCACCTCTCCTTGCCAAGAAAGGCCACACCCAGTGGAATCCTGACCTTATCTATTTTACCAATACCACAGTTGAGCCGACCACCGGCTACTATGTCCAGGCGCTCTTTGGCCAGAATGCCGGAGATGTCTATCTCCCGTCGGCGTTTGATCTGGATCCTCGTGATGCGTCGATTGCCCGCAGGCTTGCAAGCTCGGTGGTTCTCGACAGCAGCAGCGGCGACTTAATCGTGAAGCTGGTGAATATGCTTCCGGTAGACAACACGGTAGAGGTGGCGCTCCCAAGCGAATATTCGCGCGGACGCGTGATCAGGAGCCTTCTTACAGGAGAGTTGAGCGACACTGCTGCGCAGCCGGTAGTCAGCAAGGCTAATGTGGTTTCCGGTGCATGCACAGTCACTCTCCCGGCCTACAGCTTCATGGTGATAAGAGTCTCCAAATAGAGGAGTCAGACATAATAAAAATCCCCGGTTTTAGTGCCGGGGATTCTTGTATCGTGTTTTTCAAGACTATTTTACATATTTGCCGAGAGGGCTCTTAGATGCCTTGAGTGCGTCTGCAAGAGTCTTGCAGTAGAGGCGGGCGCCACCTTCAAAAGTGTGAACGCTGTCAGCGAAGTAATCCTTCTGAGCTGTTGCCTTGCCCATCTTGTCGTAGGCTGCACCTGCGAGCTCGTTGAGGTTGATGTAAACCACGCCTTCTTCTTTGGCTACCTGCTCACACCATGCGTTGAAAGTCTCGTTGAAACGCTGAACCTTGTGGTTGGACTCCCATCTGTTCTGAGGAGTAGGGGATACTACGATTGGAATACCACCGCGCATCTTGGTCTGGCGGACCATCATGCGCACATAGTGACCATATGAATATACATCCTCTGGAGCACCGTTCTTCTCCATTACAACTGTCTCGTATTCAGAACCTACACCATTGAGTGTGCCTCTTGCGCGACCTGTGTTGAGAGGTGCCATGTCATTGTGACCAAACTGGATGATCACATAGTCGCCCTCCTTGATCTGATCTCTGAGGTTAGCCCAGTTTCTGTTGTAGAATGTGCGGCTGCTGAGTCCACCCACTGCAAGGTTGTTGACAACCACACCGTCAGTCATGTACTCCTGGAAGAAGCAGCCCCAACCCCACTGCGTATTGGCACCGTTGCCTGAGCCGTTCTTGCAAGTTGAGTCGCCTGCGAGGAATACCATTGGCTTGCCTTCCTGTCTCTGAACCATAGGGCCGAAACTGCCACGAGCCGGTCTCATATTGGCTCTTGCCTCTTTTTCTGCTGCATAGAGCTTGAGCATCTCAGCACCTGCAAGGAGGACTGGGCCGTAACCGTGAGCTGCATAGACATTGACCGGACGGTTGGCGTAGAATGTATTTGTCCAGCCGAGGCCTGTGCCGACGCAAGTATTTTCTACCTGACCGATCTCGTTGACCTGGCGTGCAACAGCTGCCCAACCGCTCTTTGCGATGTCCTGGAATGCTGTCTTGTCGATCCAACCCTTATTGATAGCGTGTGCATAACCATATACAAACATTGCACTTGCGCTGGTCTCAAGGTATGTGTCATTGTGGTCAAGGAGCTGGTGCCATGTGCCTTCTGGAGACTGATATGGAGCCAAACCCTCGAGGAGAGCTACGAGGAGGTCGCGGACCTCTGTCCAGCCCTGAGTGCTCTGAGGCACTGCGTCGAGCACATCACACATTGTGAGCACTGCCCAACCGTTGGCACGAGCCCAGTGGTAATCAGGATGGATGCCCATGCTTTCTATCCAACCGTGACGGTAGATCTTTTTCTCGGGAACCCAAAGATATTTCTTGAAGAGGAGCACCTGGTTGATGGCCTCGTTGTAGTACTTCTGAGTGAGATCGCCTCTTTCTCTCTGGCTGAGGACGCCTCTGTAGGCGATAGGAGTGATGCCCATGTACATGTCGTCAAGCCATACTGAGTTGGTGACAGGACGATGACGAGCAAGGATGCCGTCGCTCATGCGGTACTCTTCATACATGGTGAAGATAAACCAGTTGTCGAGAAGGGCTCTGAAGTCCTTGCTGCGTTTAGGATCAGCAAGAGTAGCCTTGATCATGGCTGCAGTCATCGCGCCACAGTCGTCAAGCCACTTTGGAGTGTTGAGAGGAGTGAGTCTCATGCTGTAGCCGGTCTCATCGCAATATTTCTTTACGTGAGGATAGGCTTTGCCGATCACATTGAGACGGTCATAGACATAGTCTGCATACTTCTTGTCACCGAGAACCTCGCTGAGCTGAAGCATACCTGAGTATGTTACACCCCACTCATAAGTGTTGATGCCAAAATCGCCTTTCTGATAGGTGGTGTTTCTGTCAATCTTGCTGTAGTCTTTGATGACTTTGCCGTTACCGTCGACAAGAGCAGCAGGAGTGCATCCGTTGAGGTAGTTGTAGACTCTCTCTACAACAGCCTTGACACCTTCACTTGGATCAGGACGAGATGGTCTCTGATTGTTGTTCTGTGCTGAAGCGCTCAATGAAAACAGGGCTGCATACACCAAAACAACGATTGAATTTTTAATAGATTTCATCATTTTGTGTTATGTTAATGGTTTTTTATTAAATTTGGGAGATAAAAATAGCAACAATTTTAAAAAAATCATAATTAATACTGTTGTCTTATGAAAGCTATTAAATTCTTAGTACCTATTGCAGCTCTCATGCTCGCTTCTTGTTGTGGTGAGACAGAGCAGAAAAAAGGCCCTAATTATCAAGATAGCATCCAGAAGGAGCAGCTCAATCGTGGCGTTATGGCGATCCATAATGGCGAAGGTGTTGTCTCTGTGAGCTGGCGTTATCTTGAGTCTGATCCAATCGATGTGGCATTTGACCTGTACAGACAGACTGCCGATGCTGCACCTGTAAAACTCAATTCATCTCCTCTTACCGAGTCGACATTCTATAAGGATGTTGATGTGGTAGTGGCTGAAAATCAGCGCTATATCGTGGTTGCAGCCGGTGAGTCTCCAGAGAAAGGCGAGTCTTATCTTCTCACTCCTGAGAAGGCTGCCAAGCCATATCTTGAGATCCCTATCCAGTCTGTTGAGGGTTATCCTGAGGGATATTATACTCCTGGTGATGCTATCGTGGGTGACCTTGATGGTGACGGTGAGTATGAGATCGTTGTGAAGATGGAGTCCAGAACCTATGACAACTCTCGCGGTGGTATCTGCGAGGAGGGCAATCTTCTTGACGCCTATGAGCTTGACGGTACCTTCATGTGGAGAGTTGACCTTGGTGTCAACATCCGCCAGGGTGCTCACTATACTCAGTTGATGATGCAGGATTTTGACGGTGACGGAAGATCAGAGCTTGCTGTCAAGACTGCTGAGGGCACTAAGTTTGGCGATGGCAGCGTGATTCCTGACACAGATGGTGACGGCCGCACAGACTATCGCAATATGAATAAAGATCAGCGCACCTACGGCATGATCCTCGAGGGACCTGAGTTTATCTCTGTAATCGATGGCCAGACAGGTGCCGAGCTTGCAAGAGCTCCTTATATTTCAAGAGGTGATACCTATGATTTCGGTGATGCCGAGGGCAATAGAGTTGACCGCTTCCTTGGTGGCGTGGGCTACTTTGATGGCAAGCTCCCAAGCATCGTGACTTGTCGCGGATACTACTCAAAGACTGTTGTTGAGGTGTGGGATTATCGCAATGGCAAGCTTTCTAAGCGTTGGACATTTGATACAACTGCCGATGATGATAAATACATCCAGTATGAGAAGCAGGGCAACCACAACCTTCGCATTGGCGATATTGATGGTGACGGCAAGGATGAGATCGTCTATGGCGCTTGTGCTATCGACCACGACGGAACAGGCATCTATTCAACCGGATACGGTCACGGCGATGCTATGCACATGTCTGACCTTCTTCCTTGGCGTGAGGGCCTTGAGGTATGGCAGTGCCATGAGACTTCGCCACTCGGCCAGGGCGCTGAGATGAGAGATGCCGTTACCGGCGAGCTCATCTGGGGCTATCCTTCAATCTCTGACGTAGGTAGAGCCAACTCTGCTGACATTGATCCTAGATTCCCTGGTGCTGAGGCATGGGCTTCAAATACTCCTGGTACATATACAGCAGACGGTCGCATGATCTGCTCTGCTAAGCCAAGCGTCAACTTCAGCATCTGGTGGGATGGTGACTTGAGCCGCGAGCTTCTCGACGGCTACGTGGACAGACCGGCAATGCCTCAGGGACAGCAGCGTCCTGCTCCTGGTCAGGGTGCTCCTATGCCTCCTGTGCGCAGCAACAGATATATGCGCATCTCTAAGTGGAATGGCGCCGGAGTGGATTACTTCACTCTTCCTGGCGAGGCTGAGTGCTCGGCAAATAACGGCACAAAGTCTAACCCTGCTACCAGTGCAGACCTCTTCGGTGACTGGAGAGAGGAGCTTGTTGTCCGCACAAGTGATAACAGATACCTCAGAGTCTATATGACAGATATCCCAACCGAGTACCGCTTCCACACATTGATGAGCGATGTCATCTATCGCAATAGTGTGGCTGCTCAGAATATTGCCTACAATCAGCCGCCAGAGCCAGGTTTCTACCTTGGTGAGGATCTTGGTGATTTCTGGATGACAAGATGGGTGCGCAACGGTCAGGCTGTGCGCAATTCCAAGGCTGCCAATGATCTTAACAACCGCCTTCAGAATACAAGCCTTGTAGTCCTCAATGACATCGTTGTCAACAAAAACATTGCTACAGATTACACTCTTGATGCACGTATGGACTACGATAGCTATGAGTGGACTATCAATGGTAAGGTCGCAGGCAACGAGAGGACTCTCACTCTTTCTGCTGACAAGTATGGCTACGACAAGCCAATCTCCATCCATATCAAGACCACTTATAAGGGTGAAGTCTTTGAGAGCGATGGTACTCTGACATTCTCATCAGAGGATGCCCGCAAGGGTTACTGGAGTGAGCGTGATGCTCAGCGCACAGGCAAATGGGAATTCTAATCCTCGCTGATTGATAAATGAATAGCCCCGCAGTTGTATCTGCGGGGCTAAATTATTTTACTGATGTCCTCAATGGAGGCTTTTCAGTGATATCAGAGGCCTAACTTTATTGATGTCATACACGTAGACTTTGGAACACTTTACATAGTCAAACGGGATGAAGCAGTATAGCTGGATGTAGGCCTTTCCTTCATAAATGTTATAGATAATCTCCATCTTGAGAGTCTCACTCTCGCCTTCAGAGTACAAATCAATATCCTTGAGGATACCTGTCTGCAGGGCAAACATTATTTCACGGAACTGGTACTTTGAAAAGTAAAGAGATTTCTTTTTGGATTTGATAATATTTGTCATCTCTTGACTAATTTAACAATAAAAATAAATACACTACCAGAATGATTTATTCTATCTATTAAATCGTCATTCGTCCGATTATGACAAGCCTGTTGATGGCTTTCGGTGCAACAAATATCGGGGATCTATGTATGTGTGAAGGACGGGAAGAATGTATGTACCTAGGATTTTTACCCAAGCTCATCGTGCGAACCGTCGGATTGGATTTGGTCCTGCGAGTCTTGTTGCTCTGTGTCCCCTCTGTGCCTATTCCCATATCGCTGGCATAGTAGCTTTGTTTTGCAGTAGGATACTGATCGGTGTCAGTATTACAATACAATAACTCACTATCAGCACAGTTCCTATGCGCTTCGCAGAAGTAGCTCGTAATATCACCAGACGCGATATCACTGTGCAGGAAAAGGAGCCCGCACACCATCACAACTGCCAATATTAGATTCTTCTTTTTCACGATGTGCCGAAAATACAAGAATCGTGCACAATTTGTATTAAGAAGAAAAAATTTTTCAATTTTTTTTACTGTACTATTGCAGAGGGTTTCCAGTTATTGAAGAAGCGGACTACCTTGTCTTTATCGTAGGACTCTCCGCTCTCAAGATAGCTGGAATCTTGTGTGTGAAGGACTGTGCCGTTTCCGTCCAGAACAACCATCACAGGATAGCCAAATCTCATAGGATTTCCAAGCTTGGCCATAGCTTCTGTGCATGTTTCATTCTTGCCTGTTTCTGCGTTTTTCTTGCGCACATTGATATGGATATAAACGAAGTTCTCTTCAATTATCGGCTTGATTTCAGGATCGTTGCTGACGTAGTCCGCAAATCTCAGACACCATGGGCACCAGTTTCCTCCTACCTGTGCGATGACAAATTTGCCTTCAGCCTTTGCTTTTGCTATAGCCTCGTCTATTTGTGCCGCAGGATCTGCGCTGTCGTCATAGACTTTAGGGAAATCTTTCTTCTGCACCTCCTGGCTTGCCTGGGTTTCCTGGCTGGTGCTGTCTGACTTTGGGTTGCTGCAGCTGATCATGAGCGCCGCAATCGCTACAATGCTTGTGAGAGTGTACAATTTCATATCTGTAAATATTGGTAACTTCAAATATCGCGAAATAATTGAAAAACAACAAGGGTCTGTCAATGAAATGGCTTCCAAT
>CALEJC010000203.1 GCA_937898205.1 uncultured Bacteroidales bacterium | reverse complement strand
GCTGCACTCACTCACGCCTTGGCGGTCAGCCTTTCGGGACGAGCAAGGGTGAACTCCATTTCTCCCGGTTGGATAGATACGGCCTACACCGTTTACGAGGGTCCCGATGCCACACAGCAACCTGCCGGCAGGGTGGGGAATCCTATGGATATTGCCAATATGGTTTTGTATCTTTGTAGTGACAAGGCCGGCTTTATCACAGGTGAGAATATCTGCATTGACGGTGGTATGACCCGCCAGATGATCTATCATGGTGACCACGGCTGGAAATTGGATAATCAAAAATAATAATCCCAAATATGAAACGTATTCATCAACTTCTCGTCTCCCTGCTGGCACTGCTAGCCTCGACTGCCGCTTTTGCCCAGTCACGTAGTCAAATTGAGGACCTTTCCAAAAGCATAGAAAAGGATCTCGTCGAAGGTGTTCTTCCTTTCTGGATGAAGTATACCGTAGATCCCGATGGGGGCTTTTACGGGACAGTGATGAACGACGGTAGTGCTGTCTCGTCCGACAAGGGTGCTATCCTGAATGCTCGCATTTTGTGGACATTCTCACGAGCCTACCGCATCTACGGTATTCCGGCCTATAAGGAGATGGCAGATCGGGCTGCGGATTACTTCAAGCAGCATTTTATTGACAAGAAATATGGCGGCGTATTTTGGACCGTCAACAGTGAAGGCGCGCTGAAAGATGCCACCAAGCAGACCTATGCCAACGCTTTTGGCATCTACGGCTTGTCTGAGCATTTCCGCGCAACCGGAGATATGAGTAGCCTTGATGCCGCAAAGGCTATCTTTGAGACCCTGCAGAAGCATTGTCACGATGCCGCAAGGAAAGGTTATTACGAAGTCTTCAACCGCGACTGGAGCCGCTCCGATGCTAAAGGCATTGACGGTCAAGACTCTGCTACCAAGACAATGAATACCCACATTCATGTGATGGAGGCCTATACAAACTTATATTTTGCATGGCCGGATCCTGAGCTGAAAGCATCTATCCTCGAGCTTCTTGATATCTTGCAGACTAAGCTCTATGACCCTGCGACCAAGCACCTGATTCTCTTCTGCGACGATGATTGGAATCTAGTAGATACTGATCGGTCCTATGGTCACGATATTGAGACTTCCTGGCTTATGTGTGAGGCAGCAGAGGCAGTCGGAGACGAAGCGCTTCTGGAAAAGGTGCGCAAGCAGGCAGTTGAGATGGTTGATGTTGCACTGGCAGAAGGAATGAACGCCGACGGCGCGGTGAAGCTTGAGGATGGACGTCCGGTTTACCAGTGGTGGACAGGCTGCGAAGCTGTGGTCGGCTGCAT
>CALEJC010000202.1 GCA_937898205.1 uncultured Bacteroidales bacterium | reverse complement strand
CTGCCGGCATACCGGTGAGATTTGCAGCTTGTCGCATCGCCGAAGGAGACTCCGATATCCTCAACAGGCTCAAGCTCTCCCAAAACGAGAAGGAAACCGTGGGCCACCTCATTGCCCAGATGGAAGAGGAGCGCGGAATGGACGCTGCCGCTGCAATCGCGGACATGAGGTACGGCTTCATAGAGAAGCTCTGCGCCCAGACAGTCATCAAGCCGCAAGAGAGCAAAGAGTACTCACGCAGCCGCAAGATTGACAAGATCCTGACCGGCAAATACACGGCACTGCCTATCTTCTTCCTTGTGATAGCACTGGTCATCTGGCTGTCCATAGATCTGATAGGAGCTCCGCTTCAGGACCTGCTGGAACGCGGGATTCAGGCCTTGGCCGCAATAGTAGACAACACATTTGCGAGATGGAACGTAACCCCGGCAGTGCGTTCGCTTGTGGCAGACGGCATCTTCGGTGGAGTGGGCAGCGTCGTGAGCTTTGTGCCTATCATTTTGATTCTGTTTTTCTTCCTGTCCATACTCGAAGACAGCGGATATATGGCAAGAGTTGCATTTGTCTGCGACAAACTCCTGCGCAAGCTTGGACTCAGCGGACGAAGCATAGTGCCTCTTCTCATCGGATTTGGATGCTCGGTACCGGCAATCATGGCCACCCGCACCCTCCCTTCGGCAACCGGTAGAAAAACCACCATCTGGCTCACTCCGTTTATGAGTTGTTCCGCCAAGATCCCTATCTATGCATTCTTCACGAGTGCATTCTTCCCGCAGCACGCAGGACTGGTGCTCATCGGCCTCTATCTGCTTTCTATCCTCATCGGCATCATCGCCGCTCTGGTAGAGAAGTGGAAGAGGAAGAGCGACAGCACAGCGCCGTTTGTAATGGAAATCCCCAATTACCGCATGCCGACTGCGCAAAACGTAATCCGTCTGCTATGGGACAAGTGCAAAGATTTCCTGCAAAGGGCATTTACAGTGATTTTTGTGGCATCTATCGTGATATGGCTCCTGCAGAGCTTCGACTTCGGTCTGCATCTTGTTGATCCTGAGGAGAGTATGCTCGCACGCATCGCCGGATTGATCGCGCCGATCTTTGCCCCTGTCGGCTTGGGCGACTGGAGGATTGTCACAGCTCTGGTCAGCGGATTCCTCGCCAAGGAGAGCGTCGTCTCGACCATGGAGGTGCTCGGAATCGGTGCCACATTGACCCTGACTTCGGCGGTGCCGATGCTCATCTTCTGCTTGCTTTACACCCCTTGCGTTGCCGCGATTGCCGCAGTCAAGAGAGAGATCAGCACCCGCAGCGCATTGCTTCTGGTCCTCTGCCAGTGCAGCATCGCCTGGGTATGTGCACTCGCAGCGCATTGGCTCACTGTCTTATTTGTATAAAATGAATCTCGTCAGCATATTAATAATTGTCGTCGTAGCCGTGCTTCTGATCCTGGCACTGCGCTCCATCAAGCGCAAAGGTAGCGCATGTTTGGAGTGCTCATCCGGCACCTGCGACGGATGTCCGCACAAGAAATGAAATATAAGATTACCCCTCCCCTAGATAGCCCGGAAGTGCTGCTCCACTCCTGTTGTGCCCCATGCTCGGGAGCAATCCTTGAGTGTATGCTGGACAACGGACTGAAGCCGGTGGTCTATTTCAGTAACGCCAACATCTACCCCTTTGAGGAGTATGCTGTGCGCATGCAGGAGCTCAAGCGTTATTGCGAGAGCCTTGGCGTAGAGTGCGTCGAGGACCGGTACGAGCATCCGCAATGGCTGCAGGCAGTGCGCGGCCTTGAGAGAGAGCCCGAGCGCGGCCTGAGGTGCGAGCAGTGTTTTAAGTTCCGACTTCTCCGCGCAACGAAGTTTGCCCGGAGCCGTGGCATCAGGCAGATCAGTACCAGCCTGGCGTCCTCGCGGTGGAAAGACCTTGAGCAGGTCAATCGCGCCGGCCAGTGGGCATGCGAGCAGGCAAATATGGGCGT
Source organism: uncultured Bacteroidales bacterium (assembly GCA_937898205.1). Lineage (GTDB taxonomy): Bacteria > Bacteroidota > Bacteroidia > Bacteroidales > UBA932 > Cryptobacteroides. Next base: position 774 of record CALEJC010000202.1, on the reverse strand, counting down.
AGAAGACGACAAGAAGGTGATCTGGTGGCCTCAGAACTGGCGCAAAGGAGGACTTCAACCCAGACGAAACGAGATCATCAAAGAACAGAATTTCTATAATCAGCTCTTTTGCGGGTGTGAATTTGCAAAAAATTTGTAACTTTCGTGATTAGTTACAAATAATCGATTATGTCAAGAAAAACCGTCCTTGTATCAGGTGGTGCCGGATTTATTGGCAGCCACGTGACCGTTGAGCTCAGCAATGCAGGCTACGATGTAGTCATCGCTGACAACTTCTCAAACTGTGATGAAACCAACTATAAAGGCGTGTGCCAGATCCTAGGCAAAGAGCTGCCTCTCATCAAGATGGACTTCTGTGACGCCAAGGCTGTGGATGAACTGTTTGACTCTCACCAGATCGACGCAGTCATCCACTTTGCAGCATACAAAGCTGTGGGAGAGTCAGTTGCAGAGCCTTTGATGTACTACAACAACAATCTTGTATCATTTATCAATATCCTTGATGCCGCTCGCAAGCATGGTGGTTGCAACGTTCTCTTCTCTTCTTCTGCAACAGTCTATGGAGAGACAGAGGCACTTCCTGTAACAGAGGTTTCGCCTCGCCAGCCTGCGACCTCACCTTATGGCAACACCAAGCAGATCTGCGAGGATATCCTTCGCGACAGCGTGGCTGCATACCCAGGCGTCAAGGGCATCGCACTCAGATATTTCAACCCTATCGGAGCACACCCATCGGCACTCATCGGCGAGTTGCCTCGTGGCGTGCCACAAAAC
>CALEJC010000201.1 GCA_937898205.1 uncultured Bacteroidales bacterium | reverse complement strand
CTGGTCCCGGTCTTATCTTTGAGACTCTTCCATTTATCTTCGCCAAGATGGGCTTTGGAATCCCTTGGATCAGCAGTCTTGTGGCAATATTTTTCTTCCTGGCTGTGGTGTTTGCAGCGCTGACTTCTGCGATTTCCATGTATGAAGCAATCGTGGCATACTTTGTCGAGGAGAAAAATCTTAGCAGGACCAAGGCAACTTTGATCGTGTTCTTCGGCACTTGGTTCCTCGGGCTTTTCTGCTCTTTGTCTTTTGGTCCGCTGAGCCATGTGAAGATCATGAACCTCAGCCTCTTTGACTTCTGCGACAAGTTTACTTCCAACTTTCTGATGACAATCGGCGGTCTGCTCTTTGTGGTTTTTGCCGGCTGGAAGATGAAGAAGCAGGAAGTCTGGGAAGAGTTTACAGGTAATGGCAGTTACAAGCTTAACTGCAAGGTCTTCAATGTCTTCTACTTTATTTTGAAGTTTATCGCTCCTATCGGTGTGGGTGTGGTATTTATCAGCAACTTCATCTAAAGACTACTTCTAATACAAGCGGCAGGTGGTCGCTGACTCCTCCTTGATATCTTGGGCCTACAAAGGTCCTGAGGGGTTTGTGTCCTCCAAACTTGGAGTCTTCGGTGAGCAGGGTGGAATGGTTATAGACACTCTCCCCTACTTCCAGCTTTCCTGCAGCAAAGTATCCGTCTATCTTCTCCCATCGTCCGTTGTATTTGAGCGTGCCTTGGGTGCTCTGAGGCCAGAGCTGCTCGTTAAAGTCCCCTATTGCCAACACCCTCTCGGATCCTTCTGTCTGCAAAGAGTCAAAGAGTGTTTTAAGTGTCTGCCGGGCCAATGCTCTACGATCCACTTTACCACCTATCTGTGATGGATGGTGATTGACAAGTATATCAATGCCTTCAAACTGAGCAACCAGGATGTCACGCGTCTCCACGATGCTTCCGGCAGAGTCGATTATATGTCTCGGAAATGCGTTTTGAAGCTTCATGCGACTCCCGCGGTAGAGCAAGGCACAATCTATCCCTCTGTGGTCAGGGGATTCGAAGTGGATGATCCGGTAGTCAAGTTTTGCAAGAAGTGTGGATGTGACAAGGCTTCTGACTGCAAATCTGTTTTCTATCTCACATAGCCCGATGGCGTCGGGCAGACGTCCGTGATCTTGAGCTATGCTTAATATGATTTTTGAGAATGCCTCTGATTTGGCGTAGAATCGCTTTTTGGTCAGGTATTGGGGTTTCCCTTCAGATCGGTAGTCAAAGTGGTTTTCGAGGTTCCAGAATACAACTAAAAGGCTGTCTTGGGCATGGAGCGGGATAGTGCATAGTGATAAAAGCAATAAAATGCTGATTGTTGAAGTTTTCATCGTTTTATGTGTGGTTATTATGTCTGCTAATATGGCGATTTTTCTGTAAATTTGCGACCTAATTTAGAAGCAATTTTATTATGTCACTCAAATGCGGCATTGTCGGACTTCCAAACGTCGGCAAATCAACTCTTTTCAACTGCGTCAGCTCGGGCAAGGCTCAGAGCGCCAATTTTCCTTTTTGTACTATAGAGCCTAACCTTGGCTCAACCAATGTTCCCGACAAGCGCTTGGAGGTGCTTTCGGATATATGCCAGCCTCAGCGCACTATTCCAGCAACTGTGGATATCGTGGATATCGCGGGTCTTGTCAGAGGCGCTAGCCGCGGCGAAGGCTTGGGCAACCAGTTCCTTGCCAATATTCGCGAATGCGATGCGATTTTGCATGTGCTGCGCTGCTTCGATGATGGCAATGTGGTGCATGTGGATGGCGATGTGGATCCTGTGCGCGATAAGGAGGTTGTGGATCTTGAGCTTCAAATCAAGGATCTTGAGACTGTAAATGCCCGCCTTACCAAGACAGAGAAGGCTGCCAAGGCCGGTGATAAGGAGGCCAAGAAGCTGTTTGAGTTGCTTAGCCGCTATAAGGCAGCCCTTGAGCAGGGCAAGAGCTGTAGAAGCGTTGCTTTGATCAATGAAGATGAGGTGTCTCTTGCTCACGATCTTTTCTTGCTGACCAATAAGCCTGTTATGTATGTGTGCAATGTGGATGAGGCGAGTGCTGTCAATGGTAATAAGTTTGTTGATGCGGTCAAAGAGGCTGTGAAGGATGAGAATGCGGAAATCCTTATTATTTCTGCTAAGACAGAGTCTGAGATTGCAGAGATGGAGGATTATGAGGATAGACAGATGTTTCTTGAGGAGATGGGACTCAGCGAGTCCGGAGTGGTGAGACTCATCCAGAGAGCCTATAATCTGCTTGGTCTTCAGACTTTCTTTACTGCCGGTGCTGATGAGTGCAGGGCCTGGACTATCCACAAGGGTGATAAGGCACCTAAGGCTGCCGGTGTGATCCACTCAGATTTTGAGAAGGGTTTTATCAGGGCCGAGGTTATCAGCTATGAGGACTTTGTCAACTATAAGACAGAGGCAGCTTGCCGTGCTGCAGGAAAGATGGGTATTGAGGGCAAGGAGTATGTGGTTAAGGATGGTGATGTGATGCACTTCTTGTTTAACGTGTAAGATTCTACCGACTTTAATATAATTGGGGCTTGACCGTTTGGTCAGGCCTTTTGTTTTGATCTTAGCGCTTCGATCTGAGTTTTATAGGAACCGGAAGGCAACTGACTCCGACCGGGTACGGCCTTCGGCCTATCCTTCCCAGCCTGACGGCCGGGCCCCTTCCG
>CALEJC010000200.1 GCA_937898205.1 uncultured Bacteroidales bacterium | reverse complement strand
ACTTGTATCTCTTTTCGCTTCCGGCTGAATATTCCATGGTGCCATGTCCGTGAGGACGACCCTCGTCATCCCTCTGACCGGTGTAGCTCTTGCGTGTAATTTTAGATGGGTTTTCCGGCAGTCTCATATTATTTGAATTTGATTGGTCTTCACTCCAACAAATTTAGTGAAATTTTGCAACAATTTTCTATACCTTTGTCCCTCCTATAGGAAATATCAAACAATCAGATAATGAAAAAACTTTTAGTAACCATTTCAACAATTGCTCTTATGGCAAGTTGTACTTCAAAGCAGGGCGAAGTTCCAGCTATCGACCGTGCTAACTTCGATGAGACAGTGGCTCTCAACGAAGACTTTTACTAGTATGCCACAGGCGGATGGCAGGCAAAAAATCCATTGAAACCGGAATTTGCACGCTATGGCACATTTGACCGCCTCCGTGAGAATAATGAGGTGCGCCTCAATGAACTTTTCGCATCTATCGCCAAGTCAGAATTCGAGACCGGTACAGTAGATCAGAAAATCGTCGATCTCTATAAGCAGGGTCTTGACTCACTTCGTCTTAACGAGGAAGGAGCTGCTCCTGTAAAGAAATATCTCGACGGCATCTATCAGGTAGATTCAAAGCAGGCTTTTGTCAAGAAACTTGCTGAACTTAACCTTATCGGTGAAGGAGGATTCTTCGGTGTAGGTGTAGATGCTGACTTGATGGACAGCAAGATGCAGGTTCTTTACCTTGGTCAGGGTGGCCTCGGAATGGGCGATCGCGACTACTATACAGATCCTAAGAATGCAGAGCTTCGCAAGGGCTATGAGGCAATGCTTGTAAAGCTTTTTGCTTTGGCCGGTTACGAAGATGCAGCTCAGAAGGCGGCTCGTGCGGCAGCAGTCGAGGATGTACTCGCTTCGCATTCATGGACCAATGTTCAGAACAGAGATTATACAAAGCAGTATAACCCGATGAGCACAGCACAGATTGCTTCAAAGTGGAAGAACTTTGATTACAATCTCTTCTTTGAGGCTCTTGGCATCCCTGCTCAGGATAAGGTGATCGTGCAGCAGCTTTCTTACTTTGATGGTTTTGATGCTTTCTTTGCCAAGGCAGACCTCGAGTCCCTCAAGGACTATACAGCGGCATTGATGCTCAGCGGTGCATCAAGCTACCTCTCTGATGAGTTCTATGATGCTTCGTTTGAGTTCTTCAGCACTCAGATGAGCGGTGTGACTGAGCAGAAGGCCAGATGGAAGAGAGCTATGAGTGTGCCAAACAGCATCCTCGGTGAGGCTGTGGGCCAGATGTATGTGGCTAAGTACTTCCCTCAGGAGTATAAGGACAGAGTTCTTGAAATGGTAGGTAATCTCCAGGTTTCACTCGGACAGCACATCGATGCTCTTGAGTGGATGTCTGATGCAACCAAGAAGTATGCACGCGAGAAGCTTCAGGGATTTACAGTCAAGATCGGTTTCCCTGACAAGTGGAAGGACTATAGCAGCCTTGTTGTAGATCCTCAGAAGAGCTACTACGATAATATGCGCGCTGCAAGCGCTTGGTATGTTGCTGACAACCTTAGCAAGATCGGCAAGGCTACAGACCCTACAGAGTGGGGTATGACTCCTCAGACAGTGAATGCCTACTATAACCCGACAACCAACGAAATCTGTTTCCCTGCTGCTATCCTTCAGCCGCCGTTCTTCAATGCTGACGCAGATGATGCAGTCAACTATGGCGCAATCGGTGTTGTGATCGGTCACGAAATGACTCACGGTTTTGATGATCAGGGTAGACTCTTTGACAAAAACGGAAACATGAACAACTGGTGGACTGCCGAGGATGAGGCTGCTTTCAAGGAGAAGACAGCAGTGCTTGTGAAGCAGTATGATGAGATTGAGGTGCTTCCTGGTCTTCATGCAGACGGTACACTCTCTCTCGGCGAGAATATCGCTGACCAGGGCGGTTTGAGCCTTGCATGGACTGCGTTCCAGAATTCGCTCAACGGACAGACACCTGAGCCTATCGATGGCTTTACTGCTGATCAGAGATTCTTCATCGGTTATGCACGTCTCTGGGGTCAGAATATTACTGACGAGGAGAAGGCTCGCTTGACAAAGCTTGATGTACATTCTCTCGGCGTCAACAGAGTTAATGCCGCTGTGAGAAACTTTGAGCAGTTCTTTACTGCATTTGACATCAAGGAAGGTGATCCTATGTGGAGACCTGTTGAGGAGAGAGTGATTATTTGGTAATATATGGGCGTTACAGGCTTCATAGCAAAACGTCTCCAATTTAAAGGAAGGATGGCTATCGTTGTGATAGCCATCTCCTTCTTTGTTATAGTGCTGGCTCAGAGCATCTCACAAGGTTTTAGGGCCGAAATAAACGCCGGGATAGCTACTATGACGGGAGATGTAGTGCTCTCCAATGAAGTCAATGACCTTTTTCAAAGTGATAATCCTATCGAACTCAGTCAGAGCCTGAAAGACAAGATTGCCTCTATCGAGGGGGTGCAGGGTATTGTCCCTTCGGTGATGAATGCCTCTGTCTTGAGATCTGATGAAGGTTTCCAGGGAGTAATCCTTAAAGCTTCAGAGTCGCTGAAAGACTCTTTGGGGCTTGTATTTCCTGCTGCGCTTGCAGCAAAAATGGGCTTGAGCCAGGGCGACAGCCTGACAGCCTATTTCATGACCGGAGGATTTAAGATCTCCACCTTTGTTGTATCTGATTGTTATGAGAGTCCGTTGGGCTCGGACCTGACTCCATTTGTCTATGCGGACGTCCATACTCTTCAGGGTCTCAAGAATTGGTCGGAGACCCAGTATAGCGCGATTGATGTTAATCTGAAGGACAGTTACCGAGAGGTAAAGACGCTAAACAGAAAAACAGAAGAGCTCGCTGTATTGACAGGACTTGCCGCACAGAGCTCAAGGCAGAAATATCCTCAGCTATATGAGTGGCTGGATCTTATAGACTTCAATGTCTATGCTATAATACTGCTCATGAGCATTGTGGCCGGCTTCAACATGATATCAGGCTTGCTGATTATCCTCTTCCGGAATATCTCTACAATCGGGACGCTCAAGACTCTGGGGATGAA
>CALEJC010000199.1 GCA_937898205.1 uncultured Bacteroidales bacterium | reverse complement strand
ATTCCGTATCCTCCTTAATTTTTTATTTGAGGAATCCTTCGATGATCTTCTTTTCGGCTTCTTCTTTTTCCTTTTACGCTTACGGGCCTCGTCAAACCTGCTGATGCTGTCATCACCTACAGCCGTAACAAACTCTGGAGCAACAGGCTCCGGTTCACTCTTGAGAGATTCCGGTCTGATGCCGTTCCTGTTCATCTTTATAATTTCGCGCACATCGTATGCGTCAAGGGCGTACAGATTTGCGAAAGAGCTAGGATCATACGAGAAATACATCACTTCCTTAAGTATATCCGTCTTCATCAGATATGCAAGGCCGTCTTCGAACTCAAGAGGATTTGTGACCTTCGGGATACGCGACTGGGCATCCATATAGGCAGCAGTCTCATAGTTCAGGCAGCATTTCAATTTACCGCACTGGCCTGCCAGTTTCTGCGGATTAAGCGAAAGATCCTGACAACGGGCGGCAGAAGTCGAGATGCTCTTGAATGAGGAGATGTAGTTGGCGCAGCACAGCTCGCGACCGCAGACACCGATACCACCGATCAGACCGGCCTCCTGACGAGCACCGATCTGCTTCATCTCGATGCGGATGCGGAACTCCTCAGCATAGACCTTGATGAGCTGTCGGAAGTCCACACGTCCGTCTGCGATATAGTAGAAGATGGCTTTGGAACCGTCTCCCTGAAACTCCACATCACCGATCTTCATCTCAAGACCCATCTCTGCAGCGATGGCGCGGGCCTTGATCATCGTCTCCTGCTCACGGGCGATCGCATCTCTCCATTTCTGGATATCTGTCTGACGGGCTTTGCGGTAGATCTTCTTAAACTCAAAGTTGTCGGGATTGATGCCCCTGGCCTTCATCTGACGTCCCACAATCGGACCCTCGAGGGTGACGATACCCAGATCAAGGCCTGTGGTCGCCTCCACGATGACCATATCACCCTGTCGGATGTTCTGGACAGAGTCGTTGCGGTATATCCCCTTGCGGGTATTTTTAAATCTCACCTCAAAGAGGCCCTTGTAAGAGCCATCCTGCGCGTCTGCAAGCCAGTTGTGCACGCCGAGCTTGCAGCAACCCGGGCGGTAGACATAGTGTGTCTCCGAGTTGAGCTCGTCGTGGGCGATTACGCAGCCTCTGAAGCAATCATATTGTATAGCGTCTTTATTGTTCATATATTATTTTTTCCGTATTTCAAGGTAAAGCCTGTCACACACATCAGTAAAGAGTATCTTCAGGTTGACGTTGCGGTCGATCAGGCCGTGAGCTTTGTCAAGGATTGCAAGAGCCTTGCGAGGGAAAGTCTTGGGACAAGCTGCAGCCCAAGATGCAATCTGAGGGTCCGCACTCACGAGCGAGCCCACTCCCTGCTGGGTAAAAAAGATTTTTCTGCACTGCTCGGAAGCATAACGGCAGAACGATTTGGCAGCCTCGCGGCTGAGTGTGGCCGGAGCTTCAGCGGCCTCCAGGGAGGCCAGCAGGTCGCCTGCGACCATTGCCGACATCAAGTCGGCAAAAAGCTCCGGCTGATCAAACTCGCTGCCCTGCACCATCTGTGTCCTGGGACGGACTCTGATGCGCTGACAACGGGAAGAAATCGTCGTGAGCACTTTCTCCGGCTTGTGTGTGATGAGCAGAAACTGAGTGAGCACAGGCGGTTCCTCGATGATTTTCAACAACTTGTTGGCTGCTTCTGCATTCATCTTCTCCGGAAGATAGATCACCACCGAGCGGTATCCACCTTCAAGAGCACTCAAAGACAGAACCTCAAGCAGACGCTTCGCCTCAGCAACGGCAATCAAGGAGTTTTTTCCTTCAATTTTCAGTGCTGCATTGAGTTCACTCTCTGTAAAATCCGGGTTCTCCCCCGCCAACGCGCGGAAATCCTTGAGATAATTCACCGACAAGGCCGATGCCGCAGTGGGGAAGATAAAATGTATATCAGGATGGATGAGTTTTGTGATCTTGTTGCACGACGGGCAGACACCGCAAGCATCCTCCCCGGTCCTTGCCCCGCAATATAGATATTTCAGAAAGGCCATACATAAAGGAAACGCACCACCCCCATCTTCCTCATGGAAGAGGATGGCATGCGGCACACGGCCGGAATCAATCATCCCGGTCAGAGTCGCATTTAAGTCCTTATTTGCAAGCCCCGCAAAACTCATACTTGTCTGAATGTATTGAAATCCGCTATCTGCATCAGATAGTCCTTGGCCTCAGAATCAGGGAAGACGGACAATGCCTCTTTTGCTCTTGCGATGTAGGCGTCAAGCTGCTCCTTGGCATAGCTGATGCCTCCTCTCTGCTCCACAAAGTCCCTGATTATCGCCTCGTTGCCTGGCTGAGTCTTGATGTCTCTGACCTTCTGCCTGATTTCCTGCTCGTTTTCTGCACCTTTGAGCGCACCAAGCAACGGCAGAGTGATCTTCTGCTCCTTCAAGTCCACGCCCACAGGCTTGCCGAGCTGGCTTGTGCCGGCGTAGTCCAAGATATCGTCCTTGATCTGAAATGCGATACCAAAGCACAAAGCAAACTCTCTGGCAGCTTCACACAGCTCCTCACCGGCACCCACAGACTCGGCAGCGGATGCTCCTGAAGCTTCAAACAGCGACGCTGTCTTGCCCTTGATGATCTTATAATAATCTTCCTCCCGGGTATCCGCGCTTTCTGCCTTTTCCATCTGAAGCATCTCTCCTTCCGCAAGAGCTCCCAGCGTGTTGCAGAAATACTTCACTACACGTGGATTGTTTTCTGCACTCATCACCATGCTCACTGTCCTTGCAAGCCAGAAATCTCCCACGAGGACAGCTCCTGACGGGCCAAGAAGCGCCGAGATGGTCGGGTTGCCCCTTCTTTCCTCGCTCTCATCTGCCACATCATCGTGGATGAGAGTTGCATTATGAAGCATCTCGCAAGCGGCAGCATACCTGATGCTGTCCTGATTGGGAGTGCCAAGAGCCTTGGAGATAAGAAGGCAGATCATCGGACGCATGAGCTTACCCGAATGTGACAAAATCCCCTGGTTGATTCTGTTCAGCAGATCCACATCACTCCTCAATCCATCGTGCAGGATTGCCAACATATCTGTCCAGGCGCTACCAAGTAGCTCTATTACTCCCTCTCTACTCATAATTACAACAACTTTGCGAGTTCTTCAACTGTCTCAGGAAATGCGATCATCTCGCGGGATCTGCGATCTAGCATCCCGGTCTCGACATAGATATCCAACTGCTTTTTAAACGGTTCATAGAAGCCATCAAGGTTGAGAGCCACTACCCGACCGCCATACAAACCCATCTTTGCAAGGCAGTATGTCTCTGCGAGTTCATCCATTGTGCCGATGCCGCCGGGAAGAGCGATTGAGAGGCAAGTCCCCTCTCTCATCAACTCCTTGCGCTCCGACATCGTGTCAGTCCATGTCGTCTTGGTGAGTCGTGGATGTTCAAGCCCCTTCATAAAACGAGGCAAAACACCTTCCACCTGCACACCTGCATCAGCGGCTTCATCGCTCACATGGCGCATAGTGCCTTTAATTGTACCGCCAGAGACTACATCATATCCTGCCAAACAAGCCGCACGGACTACTTCCCGCGCGACTTGATTGTACAAAGGATTAATATCTTCGCTGGCAGAGCAGAATATCAAAACTTTTCTGTCAGACATAAATATCAATTAAAAGAAGAATGCTACAGATGCGGCAACACCGTTACACTTTGTTCCTTCCATCTGCTTTGCTACAGCGTCGAGGTTTTCGAAGCCATATACATCACCCATATCCCAGAAATACTTGACAGACACCTGGAGATGCTTGAAGACCTCAGCACCCACACCAAGGCTCACACCATAGTTGAGTTTGTTCTTCACGTTATCCCAAGTTGCTTTCTCGTCGAAATCAAGGATGCTGCCATAGTCCATCTCAAGCTTATTTGAAACGGCAAGACCCACATAAGGCTCAACAAAGCCATAGACACGAGCGATCGGACCGAGGCCGAAACCCACCTGAAGCTGAACAGGGATTTCAATATAACCTGTCTCTGCATCCATCTCAAAATCCTTGACACCTACGAGATTATCTATCTGAGTACCCTTTACGTTGTAGAGGATAGCCGGCTGAAGAGTTACAAGGTTGCCAAGACCAAACTTATATGCAATACCGATATGGTACTCATTGATGTTTTCAACATCTGCTACAGCTGTCTCAAGGTCAGTCTTTGAAGAAGTGAGACCGGCCATGATACCAATCTGTGCTTGTGCGCTATAGGCAATGAAGATTGCCGCAATAGCGATAATGAATTTTTTCATGGTAAAGAAAGATTTAAATTAGAGATTCAATTTTTGCGATAATATCAGCCTTAGACACAACACCTACGGTTCTGTCAGCGAGCTGACCATCCTTAAAATAAAGGAGAGTCGGGATGTTGCGGATGCCATAGGTCATGGCGATGTTTTCACAATCATCCACGTTGCACTTTGCTACGATGGCCTTGCCTTCCATCTCTGCTGCCACCTCATCTACGGTTGGGCCAAGCACTCGACAAGGACCACACCAGGTAGCCCAAAAATCTATAACAACAGGAAGTCCTGATGAGAGAACTTCTGCTACATTTGCTTCAGTAATAACTTGTGCCATAATTTTAAATATTAAGTGTTTTCAAATATATAAAAAAATCCGCCACAATCATACTAGTGGCGGATACAAAGATAACAAATTAATAAAAAGTTTCAATACCCCAGACAAACGCTCTGAGTCCTAAATCAGGAGATTCTTCATCCTTGGCTTTTATATCGGCAAGTATCTGCTCCACCTTGTCATCCTTGACCATCGTCAGGATGGCATGATTGGACTCCGGCCAGGCATGGCTGTCCATGTGAGGTCTGCCGTTGAATCCGCCTTTGCCTTCCACATCTTCCCAGCGGGTAAAACCCCTCTGTCCGTTGACAGCAAGAAGATCCATAATCTCCTCATTATAAGCCTGATTGTATACTATAAATATCGCTTTCATATTACTTTGCACTTAACTTTTTCTGCTTTCTTCTCTCTTGTCTGTATGCTATTGAGCAATAAAGAGTAGGGATAAACACCAGGGTTACTACGGTGGAAACAGTCAGACCCCAGCAAGCGGTGATACCAAGAGACTTCCAGAGCTCCGAGCCCTCACCTGTGCCCATCGCCATCGGAAGCATACCAAGCACGGTTGTGAGTGTGGTCATCAAGATAGGACGGAGACGGCTCTTGGCTGCGGTTGTCGCAGCATCGCGGATGTTCATACCTCTCTCTCGACAGAGGATTGTATAGTCGATGAGCACGATACCGTTTTTCACCACAATACCCACAAGGATGATGATACCGATGATTGACATTATACCGAGCGCGTTTCCTGTCAGTCTCAATCCGATGATCACACCAAGGAGAGCAAACGGCACAGAGAACATGATCACAAACGGACTGCTAAACGACTCAAACTGAGAAGCCATCACCATGTATACAAGCATGATCATCAGGAGGATAAGAACGAGCATCTCGGAGAACATCTCCTGCTGGTCCTCATAGTCACCGGCAATCACAGTCGAGATGCCTGAAGGGATCGCTGTCTGGTTGATGATGGTATTGGCAGCCGCAACCGCATCACTCAAGGCTGCAGTCTTGGCCACGATACCGTTGACTGTAATCACACGCTCGCGGTCCTTGCGCTCGATGGTCGGAGGCACAAGGGTTTCCTTAAATGTACCGAGCTCCTTCATGCGCACCTGCTGGCCGTAGGCATTGGTGATCGTGATATTCTCCATATCTTCGAGACTCTGTCTGAACTCCGGAGCATATCTCACGCGGATATCATATTCTACACCGTCTTCGCGATAGAATGAAGCGATGGTTCCGCTCATTGCCGCGCTGAACGCCGAGCCGGCTGTAGTTGAGTTCAAGCCGTTGAGCGCAAGCTTGGTGCGGTCAAAGTCAAGCTGGAACTCAGGAGTGTATTCGTCGCGGCTTAGAGTAACTTCGGTGAATGCAGGATCCTGAAGCATCTGAGCCTGAAGCTGCTTTGCCACAGCATCTGTCTGCTCAAAGCTATATCCATAGACCTCGAGCTTAACTACTGATGCTCCACCCATACCGCCACCTTCTGTAACCATGGCTTTTCTGATCTCAGGATACTGAGCCACAATAGCTCTGACCACATCGGCAATCTCAGCGGCAGTCCTCTCTCGGGTGCTGCTGGTACCGATATTCATGTTCATCGAGATCAAGTGGGTACCGTTGTTCTGCATTGATGCAAACGCGTTG
>CALEJC010000198.1 GCA_937898205.1 uncultured Bacteroidales bacterium | reverse complement strand
GATGACCGCAAGGTCGCTCTGGATATGATGACCAAGGTGTACTGCCTGTCGGTGCTGATGGACAAATCCATTGATGCCTGTGCCGATATCATGGATACGGACGATGGCGTCTTGAGCATTCAGGGCTGCTACGGAAACGAGCAACGCCGATGCGATAGAAATGATACGTTTAAACATAATGGAATTATTGGTTATTTTTTATGTACTCTCACAAATATACACAATTTTAAGTTATTTTTGCATTATGGCAAAGTCAAGTATAAATATTGACTCTCAATGCAGGCAGATCATCTCAGATCTGCGTGCAGGCAAGTTCTGGGGCATCTATCTTCTGATGGGTGATGAGCCTTTTTATCCGGAGATGGTCTGCTCGGAGATCATCGCACACTGTATCGATGAGTATGACAAGGATTTCAATGAGACCATCTGCCACGGAGGCGATATCACGGTAGAAGAGCTGGTTTCGACCGCCAGAAGATTTCCGATGATGTCAGACAGGCAGCTGGTAGTGGTCAAGGAGGCACAAAGACTCTCAGATATCGAGTCGCTAGTCGCATATGTAAAAGAACCGCTTGACAGCACAGTACTGGTCCTTCTCCTCAGAGGAGCCAGCCTCGACAAGCGCAAAGCACTATATAAAGAGATACAGAAGAAGGGAGTAATCGTGGACTCCCCTCTCATCAGAGACTACGCGATTGCCGACTGGATCATCTCATATTATAATTCACGCTCACTTCGCATCACGCCCGGAGCAGCACAGCTTCTGGCAGAAGCGACCGGAACCAACCTAAGCACCATCGCAGTAGAGACAGACAAGCTGCTCAAGAACCTACCGGAAGGATGCAGAGATATCAAGGAAGAAGATATTGAGAAAAATGTCGGCATCTCGCGAAGCTACAGCGTGTTTGAACTCACCAAAGAACTGTCATTTAAAAACTCAGCGAAGGCTCTGAAGATCGCGACAATGATGGGCAATGCAGCCAAATTTAGCCTTGCGATGACCGTCAGCGCGCTGTATACACACTTCAGCCGCATCCTCAAATATGCTGCACTCGTGAGCCGAGGCGGCAGCATCTCAGCAGAAGACAAAGCCAGGGCGCTTGCGGGAGTGAACCCTTATTTCTATCGCGAATATGACACGGCAGTGCGCAATTACCCCCTACCAAAAGCCATGCAGGCAATGTCGCTGCTCTGCGAATATGACTACCTCAGCAAAGGTGGTGACGGCGCAGGCACCTCGGACAGCTCGCTGCTCAAAGAACTTGTCGTTAAACTACTCAATCTATAAAAGAAGAAAGGCCAGCATCACTGCTGGCCTTTCTGTTACATATCCATCTTCTTTTCTTTTACTCTAGTAATCTTTTCTTTCATCACATCAACACATTCTGTGACTGAGTTTTCAAAAGTGTCTGCCACTTTTTCAACGATGAGGTCATTGCCAGGGATGTGAATCTGAATCTTAGTCTTCTTGCCATCCTTTGTATCTTCAAGGATAACTTCTACTTCCTGTGCCTGTTCCTCACAGAACTTAGATAGACGTGAGACCTTTTTCTCGACGAATGCGATGAGCTTCTCACCGGCGTCGAACTTCATTGCGCGGATTTTAATCTCCATAATTACCTCCATTTTTAGCCCTTGGATGGGCATTGATATATACACTTTTTAGGCGCTGAATTGAATTATGCGTATACACCTGGGTCGCTGCGAGAGAGGAGTGACCAAGCATCTCTTTTATCGAATTGATGTCAGAACCTTCTTCAAGCAGCTGGCTTGCGATGGTGTGTCTGAGCACATGGGGAGAGAGCTGGCCGTTTATCCCTGAGCTACCTAGCTCTTCCTTGACAACCCTGTCGATAAAGACCGGATAGAGTCTTTTACCTCTTGGAGTCTGAAGGAGCGGAGCTTCTGCAGAAATATCAGCATATTTCAAAGAACCTAACGATTGTAAATATAATAAAAAATCATCACACAACCTAGATGAAAGTGGAATTTCTCGCATTTTATCGCCTTTTCCAAGCACCCTTAAAACCTTGCGGGAAGCATCAAAAGAGTGTCTGTTCAGGGAGATGAGCTCGCTACGGCGCACTCCGGTGCAATACAGCACGTTGATAATCATATAATTAAGAGCTCTCTCATAGGATCCATACTGAAGGACTCCTTGGTTATCCTGAAAATAGCGCTCTATTTCTTCATTTTTATAAAACTTTGCCAGCTGTTTTGGGGTGCGAGGTCGCTTTACAAGTCTCACGGGGTTGGATTTCAGCTTTCCCTGCTTGACAAGATATCGACAATAACTGCTCAGTACGCTAAGGTGCATAGAGACACTTTTGGGATTCATCCCACACTCATCCATCAAATGCACCTCATAGCTTCTGACATTATTGATTGTAGGTAGAGAGTCCGGGCCGATATATCCCAAGAAGCTCTCAAGCACCTTGGAATATGATTCGCAGGTGCGTTCTGAGTATCTTCTTACAGATCTGATATATTGGATGAAATCATTTGGCATTTAGTCCGAGTTCTGGCGCACGCCTGCGCATATACAAGTCTGCCTCTTCAAAATTATTACCGATCTCTCCGTCAAGAATCGCTTCCTTGACCATCTCTTTGAGCAGTCCGATCTCCCGGCATGGCGGGATGCCGTAGACTTCCATGACATATTCGCCGGTTATAGGATTTTTGAAATTGCGGACGGCATCCTTCTCCTCCACTTCTACCAGCTTGGTTTTTACCAGCTCAAAATTGGCCTTCAGGCGAGCAACTTTTGCTTCGTTTTTGGAAGTGATGTCAGCGCTGCAGAGCTGCATAAGGTCATCTATATCGTCGCCTGCGTCAAAGAGCAGCCTTCGCACAGCAGAGTCGGTCACTTCGCTATCCACAAGCGCAATCGGGCGAAGGTGCAGACGCACAAGCTTAGTCACATATTTGCCCTCATCCACCGGAAGTTTGAGACGATTAAAGATCTTAGGCACCATCCGTGCTCCGATCACCTCATGCCCATGGAAAGTCCAGCCGATGGCAGGATCGAAGCGCTTGCTTGCAGCCTTGCCTATATCGTGAAGCAGCGCTGCCCAGCGTAGCCAAAGCAATCTGTCAGACTCCTTGATGTTTTCCAGAACCATCAGTGTGTGCTGGAAATTATCCTTATGGCCTCTACCCTCCACAGTCTCAACTCCCTTGAGAGCAGAAAGTTCCGGAAGTATATATGGCAGCAGACCACATCTGTCCATGAGCTCAAAAGCCATTGCAGGTCTTTGAGTTACAAGCATCTTATTGAGTTCATCGGTGATGCGCTCCTTGGAAAGGATGTTAAGGCGATCTGCCATCCTGTTCATAGACTCGATCGACTCATCCACGATGCGGAAGCGCAAGCTGTCTGTCGAGAGCTTTGTCGCAAACCTCACTGCACGAAGCATTCGCAGCGGGTCATCACTATAGGTCGTATCCGGGTCAAGAGGTGTGCGGATCAACCCTGCAGCAAGATCCTTTATGCCGCCAAATGGGTCGACAAGCGCACCGAAATCCTCCTTCTGAAGAGAAAACGCCATCGCATTGATGGTGAAGTCGCGACGCAGCTGATCATCTTCAAGGGTACCGTTTTCCACAATCGGTTTGCGGGACTCGCGCCTGTAGGATTCTTTGCGAGCACCCACGAATTCGATTTCATCGGATCCGTAACGGAGCATCGCAGTGCCGAAATTTTTAAATACCGACACTTTTCTGCGAAGCCTCTCGCCCACAGCTGTCGCAAAATCTATCCCGCTGCCTTCCACGACCACATCAATGTCGTTGCATGCCCGACCAAGGAAGCAATCTCTGACATATCCCCCTATCACAAAAGCTCTGACGCCTTTCTGATGAGCGATTTCAGACAGGATGCTGAAGATGGGTTTGTCAAGAAATTGTGAAGTTATGGTCGACATAGCATTTCATTATAGTCAGGGACAGTCTCGCAAGGAACAAAAGTCCCGTCTTTCATTTTGTAAAGATAAGTCAAATTTCCGTTGGTGAGTATAATAAAATGCACGCCTAACACAGAATTATATCTCATCGACTGCTCGATGACTGCAGCATCTATAGACACATCAGGTCTCTTGCACTCAACTACAACCAGAGGGCGCAAGTCTCTGTCATACACCAAGATATCCGCTCTATACCGCTTGTCTCCAAACTTAAACCCAACCTCTGATTTCATCATATGGACAGGGACTTTGAAGACTTCCTGCAGCTGCAATATAAACCACTGCCGCACCTGCTCTTCAGGTGTGGCAGTGACTTCTTTACGTCGTAGCGGATCCCAGATAAGACTCATCTACTATTTTTTACTATTGACGGCTGCAGCTTCAACAGGAAGGCAAGCCTTGTAGTTTTCAAGGTAGGCGTTAAATCCTGCCACATCTTCTGCTGTAGGCACGATCTCCACACCGGCATCGCCGGCAAACACTTTCTTGTCAAGGTACTCATCAAGCGGAAGATTGTCCTGATTATTGACAAGATATCCGGCAAGAAGGGCGATACCCCATGCTCCGCCTTCGCCTGCTGTCTCCATTACAGAGATTGGCGAATTCAAAGCGGCAGCAAGCACTCTCTGGCCGACGCCTTTGGTCTTGAAGAGGCCTCCATGCGCTGTAATCCTGTCCACCTTGACATTCTCTTCATTGAAAAGCACATCATTGCCTGCCTTGAGCACTGCCACAGAGCCGTAGAGGGGAGCACGCATAAAGGTGGCCAGACTGAACTTATCGGTCGCACTGCGCACAAAGAGCGGTCTTCCTTCAGCAAAACCGGTCACAGGCTCGCCTGAGATGTAGTTATAAGAGACAAGTCCGCCACAATCCGCATCTCCGGTGAGGGCATGATTATAGAGCTTTCCAAAGACTTCACTCATATCCACAGGCACGCCGAGCAGCTCCTGATATTCCTTAAATAGTCCGACCCATGCGTTAAGATCTGAGGTACAATTATTACAATGTACCATCGCAACGAGACTTCCATCAGGTGTTGTCACCATATCTATCATCTCGTTTGGCTTGCTGAGGTCCTTTTCAAGCACTATCATCGAGAACGAAGAAGTGCCTGCAGAAACGTTACCTGTGCGCTGCTTCACGGCATTGGTCGCAACCATGCCTGTGCCTGCATCTCCCTCAGGAGGACAGAGAGGCACACCTGCCTGAAGATTGCCGGAAGGATCGAGTTTCAATGCACCTTCGGCGGTCAGGCAGCCGGCATCCGCACCGGCAAGTATAGCCTTAGGAAGGATGTCGCGAAGTTTCCAAGGGAAACCCTTTGGAGCCACAAGAGCATCAAATTTATCAACCATCGCTGCCGAATAGTCCTTTGTCTGCGGATCCACAGGGATCATGCCCGACGCATCTCCGATGCCCAGGACTCTCTGCCCTGTCAGCTGCCAGTGAATATAGCCGGCGAGAGTGGTAAGGAAGTCAATATCAGCCACATGCTCCTCGCCATTGAGGATAGCCTGATAGAGATGAGAGATGCTCCAGCGAAGCGGAATATTATATACAAAGAGTTCAGAAAGTTCTGCTGCTGCAGGACCTGTGTTGGTATTGCGCCAAGTCCTGAACGGCACAAGTATCTGCTGGTTCTTATCAAACGCCATATAGCCGTGCATCATCGCACTCACACCGATGGCAGCAAGCTGAGTGATCTCCACATCATATTGCTTCTTGACATCGGCACGGAGGTCAGCATAACAGTCCTGAAGACCTGACCAGATGGCATCGATACTATATGTCCACAAGCCGTCTACAAGCTGATTTTCCCAGTCGTGACTGCCTTGTGCGATGGGCTTGTTGTCGCTGTCGACAAGGACAGCCTTGATGCGAGTAGAGCCAAGCTCGATACCGAGGATGGCTTTACCCGACTGTATTACTGATTTAGCGCAAGTTGACATTACTTGAGGGCTTTATTGAGGAGGTAGTAAATCTCATTGATGCGCACATCACGCTTGAAGCTCTCGAGGGTAGTATCCTTGCTGATATGGAGCATTTCGATATCTGCGATCTCCGCATAGTCCTCCCAGTATTCAGGAGTGATGTCATATGAGAATGCCGAATGATGTGTACCACCTGCGATGAGCCATGCGGCAGCACCAACCTCAAAGTTTGGTTGAGGGATCCAGAGCGCCGATGCTACAGGGAGCTTAGGAAGCGGCTTGCTCTTGATACACTCAACATCAGCAGCGATCAGACGGAAACGGCCACCCATATCAACGATGGTAGCAGCGATACCACTTCCCTGCTTGCTAGTAAAGACAAGACGGGCTGTAGGAGTCTTCCTCACGCCGATGCCAAGATGATGAACCTCGAGTTTTGGTTTATCCTCTGCAATCATCGGACAGATCTCCAACATGTGAGACTGAAGGATTGCAGACTTCTCACCGTCAAAGTTGAGAGTATAATCCTCAAGGAACGAGCATCCCTGTGGAAGGCCCTGGGTCATGTACCAGACTGTGCGATAGAGCGCGGCGGTCTTCCAGTCACCCTCAGCACCAAAGCCATAACCCTCAGCCATGAGACGCTGTGATGCTAAACCAGGTATCTGGTCAAAGCCCTTGCCTGTCTCCTCTACATTGACATCACCGAGGTCGTCAAAGTTAGTAGTGAAACCTTTTGCGCCCTTAGCTTTCAAGAGTGCACGAAGTGTGAGCTCTGCCTTTGCTGAGTTCCATATCTTCTTATAGTTGACAGATGCAGTGTCTAAGTCTGCTGCTGCTATAGTGTATTCGTTCTTATATACCTCAACGAGGGCGTCAACATCTGCGTCCTTAACATCATTGAAGTATGTCATCACTTCACTCATCGGACAATAGTCAACATGGTAAGCCAAACGCTGTTCTGCTTCTACCTTATCACCATCTGTTACAGCTACGTTGTTCATCTGATCACCGATACGTATGATAAGCATATCCTGAGAGTCAGCCCAAGCTGCTGCTACACGTGCCCAAACAGCTATCTTACGCTGTGCTTCAGCATCGCTCCAGTGTCCTACAACAACTTTACGACGTACACGCATACGTGTGCAGATATGTCCGAACTCACGGTCACCATGTGCTGACTGATTGAGGTTCATGAAGTCCATGTCCATAGTGTCCCATGGTATCTCTGCATTATATTGTGTATGGAAATGAAGCATAGGCTTCTTGAGGTTCTGAAGACCCTTGATCCACATCTTAGCTGGTGAGAACGTGTGCATCCATGTGATGATACCGATACACTTCTCATCGTTGTTTGCTGCCTTCATAACTGCCTCAACTTCCTTGCTCGAATTGGCTGTACCCTTGTAAACAACTTTCACAGGGATATTACCTGAAGCGTTGAGTCCATCAACCATCTCCTTTGAATGTCCGTCAACAGCAACGACAGCATCTCCACCGTAGAGCAACTGTGCACCTGTCACCCACCAAATTTCATAATTGTCAAATGCGTTCATGTTTTCTATTTTATTGTTTTGTGTTACTTATTATATTTCTTGTTTACGTTTGCAAATATAACTTAAATATCGATAACCATTAGTGGATAATCGCTATATATTAAGAGGACAATAGTAACTATCTCAATAGTTCACACTGTACGCTACACAGCCTATCCACTCATGTATCAGCTTCATCCATTTGTCTAATATATTGAAGTTTGGAACGAATGTCTCCCAAGTAATCGGATATTGAGATACAAAGTCTACCGTATAGTAGTCACACTCCAGACTTACCATATCACAACATAGTACAGTACGACGCATGTAGACTCCCGAATTGATGACGAGGATTCTCTTCCCTTCCAAGCTATCACCCATGAGGGAAATAGTCTTTGTGAAGTTCTCCATAGTGTTTTTAGCTTCACGTTCAATGATGACATCTGTACTATCTATACCATAGGCTTCACCTACATGTCGCATAAAACGTTCAGGCTTGCCCGTCTCACATGTCACACCATCACCACTGATGATTATCTTATCTACTATACCTATATTATATAGTACAGCACAATCGACCATTCTATCACCTGCTTCGCCATACTCTACTCTCTCGCGCTCTTTATCCATAGCAGTAAAACCACCAGGCAGAATAGCATAATCATAACGCTTCGTAGTATCTACTTCGAAGATATAATCACTCACCCAAGCTTTTTCAGCTATATTATAGAGATAAGTATTAGTAAAGATAAGAAGTAAGAACACAGCACTCCAAAAACAAAGACGCTTAACGAAAGCACGTCTCACCCACACCGCAACAACGAGCAGTGCAACGATATACAGCACAGGACTTGCCGTACATGCTAAAAACCTCGACAATATATAAAACATACTACAAATCACATTAGTCAGTCACTTACGACCAACTAAGATATATATATTAAGTTCAATAAGTTCTAAAAACACACCTACAAAAAAACTGTTGCGAGCCTTAGCCCACAACAGCTCCCTTTATCTCGTTATACTATATAATATACTACTCTACTGAAACGGGTAATGTAGTTGAACCCAATCCTACAGAAGCAGAGCAGATTGCTGCTTTAAATACAACAGTAAATGATGCATCACCATTATATTCAATATCTAATTCCTGGGTTGCAGTTCCTGCATCTGGGCTGGACGCATTGATAACCAATTTATTCATACTGAACGTCAACTGAACTGATTTTGTTTTATCAACACTGGCAACTGAAACCAAGTCAACTGCGTTAATAAATGACTTTCTGT
>CALEJC010000197.1 GCA_937898205.1 uncultured Bacteroidales bacterium | reverse complement strand
GTGCTCGTTGGCCCACGCCTCATCCGGCTGGATATTGCCCTCATTAAACTTGGCATAGCCTCTGTGAATCGGAGTCATGAGGATGATCTGCTTGTCAGGATAATGAGACTTCAGATAACGGAGGGCATTATTGGTGCGACCTTTAAATGTGCTGTCATCAAAAATCAGCTCTCTGTGACGTCTGGCCACCTGGGTAGGTCCGTCAACCGTGGTGATCTGAGTAGTGTATTTATACCACTCACCCATCGGAATGCCGGAATTATAGTCGTTGGTTCCCACAAACACAAAAATCGCATCGACATCCTGGCCATGCTCCTGCTCAAGCTTCTGTGCCTGGCCGATGATCTGATGCATCTGATGTCCGCTGATACCGTAGACATAAGGTGTAAACCCTAGGATGTCCTTAAGGAAATTCCAATAGATATCGTTGGTCTTGCCGATCTGGCGTTTGTCTGTAATCGAGTCACCCAAAAAAGCAACTTTCTTACCCTCCCACTGGCTTTTGATAAAGTCCTGTGATGCAGCGCTGCACACAAATAAAACGACAGCGACGATGGTTAAAAATACTTTTTTCACTATCTGAAGATTTGGTTTATTAATCCTAGTATATCCACAAAAATACAAAATATAGTTAAATTTGCACGCTATCACATAAACTAAAATCCCATGAATTTCATTTTAACCTTGATTTTGTCTGTAATCACAGCCATTACCAGCCCTGACGGCAAGCTCAAAGTAGAGCTGACCCACGACAGCACCAACACCATATACTATAGTGTCATCTACGAAGACAAGGTGTTTGTCAGCCCGTCACAACTAGGCCTGGTCAGCAACGAAGTCAATTATGAGAAGCTGATTTTTGACAGCTGCAGCAGCGAGACGATCAAGGTGGATTACAAGCTAGACCGCATCAAGAGATCCAGCATCAGCCACGACGCCACAAGCAGCATCACACGCTTCAAAACCCCTGACGGACAAGCTCTTGAGATCCAATGGCACATCAGCAACAACGATGTCGCATATCGCTACCGCATCCCACGTGAGGGCGAGAGAGGCAGTGTGAGGATACTCCGCGAAAGCACCTACTTCAACTTCCCGGATCAGACCACCTGCTTCCTCACTCCGCAGAGCGACCCGATGGTCGGCTGGAAGCGCACCAAGCCAAGCTACGAGGAATTTTACATCATCGACGCTCCGCTCGGGCAGAAGTCGGAGTTTGGCCACGGCTTCACCTTCCCTTGCCTCTTCAAGATCGGCAGCGACGGCTGGGCGCTCGTCAGCGAAACGGGCGTTGACAGCAAATACTGCGGCTCTCGCCTCGACGACTACGAGAGCGGCAAAGGATACAGGCTCGCATTCCCGATGATGGAGGAAAACAACGGCAACGGCACAGTCGAGCCGGCATTTGCCCTTCCGGGCGCAACCCCTTGGCGCACAATCACTATCGGCAAGGACCTCTCCCCTATTGCAGAGAGCACAATAGCTTTTGACGTGGTTAAGCCGAAGTATGAAACAAGTTACGATTTCAAATATGGAAAGAGCACCTGGAGCTGGATTGTGTGGCAAGATCCGAGCATGAACCTGGCCGACCAGAAGACATTTATCCAGCTCGCATCCGACATGGGTTATCCATATACTCTGGTAGACGCATTCTGGGACAAAAACATAGGTCGCCCCGAGATGGAAAGACTCGTGGACTATGCCAAGGAGCGAAATGTCAAACTCTTCCTCTGGTACTCTTCAAGCGGCTGGTGGAACGACATCACCCAAAGCCCTGTAGACATCATGAGTGACCCTATCGCCCGCAAAGCAGAGATGAAATGGATGCAGAGGATCGGCATCAAAGGCATCAAAGTAGACTTCTTCGGCGGCGACAAACAGGAGACGATGAGGCTTTATGAAAGCATCCTCAGCGACGCCAACGACCACGGCCTGATGGTCATCTTCCACGGCTGCACCCTCCCTCGCGGCTGGGAGAGGATGTACCCCAATTATGTCGGCAGCGAGGCCGTCAGAGCATCAGAAAACCTTGTTTTCTCACAATACGAATGTGACCAGGAAGCACAGGCCGCATGTCTCCATCCTTTCATCCGCAACGCTGTAGGATCGATGGAATTCGGCGGATGCTTCATGAACGAGAGGCTTGACAAGACAAACTCCAGAGGCTCGATAAGACGCACGACTGACGTCTTCCAGATCGCGACCTGCGTGCTGTTCCAGAACCCTATACAGAATTTCGCCCTTGCTCCGAACAATCTGGAAGATGCTCCGGAGGCATGTCTGGACTTCCTCCGCGAAGTTCCTACGACATGGGACGAGACCAGATTCATTGACGGATATCCCGGAAATCATGCGGTCCTGGCACGACGCAGCGGCAAGACCTGGTACATAGCGGCAATCAATGCATCTGACGATGTAAAGACCTACAATGTATGGGAAATGATCGACGAGATGAAAGGTGATGCCGGCTGGAAGGTGGCAAAGGACAGCCCTATCCGCATCTATGAAGGCGGAAACTCCCCTTCTGTCCGCACGGTAAAGGCTGACGATCTTTACAAGGCGGACATAGCGGTAGAGAAGAACGACGGAACAGTGATAATATTTAAAACAGAATAAGACAAGAGCGACATCGCATTGAAACAGGTACATTTCGAAGGAATCACAATGCAGATTCCCGAAGTCTGGGATTTTTTGGATTTTCAAAAAATTCCTTAGGACTATTTTCTTCTTTAATCTGACCTTCATCAATAAACATAACTCTGGTTCC
>CALEJC010000196.1 GCA_937898205.1 uncultured Bacteroidales bacterium | reverse complement strand
GGCAGGGCGAGATGAAGGGCATCCGCAAGATGAAGACCGTTGCGACCAAGGAAGCATACGAAGAAGCATTTGCCGCCTGGGCAAAGGGAGGACAATATGACGGCCTGCTCGAGAAGCTTGACTCTCTTTATGCCGCTCAGGAACCTTATAACTTTGCACGCGAATACACCTCCGAGACAGCTCTGACAATCGAGCTCCCGTCTTTTGCAACTTCCTATGCATCAGCCGACTCCGCAAGCAAAGCACGCATCGCCGAGAACTTCTATAAGGACTACTACATGCCGATCGACAAGGAGTGTTTTGTGGCAGTAATGAACAGCTACGAAGCCAATGTCCCTGCCACATTCAAGCCGGCATACTACAACGAGCAGCTTGCTCAATATGGCAGCATTGAGGCCTGGGCTGAAGCACTCTTCTCAAGTCCGCTTGCACAAGGAGATCTTAGCAACGTGGCCAACGACCCTTGCTGGAAGTTCCGCAGAGCATTTGTAGACCACTACAATCAGGTACTTCTTCCTGAGTATCGCCGTCTGGAGCAGGAGATTACCGCACTATATAAAGACTATATGCGAGGCCAGATGGAGTTCAGCAAAGACAAGACATTCTACCCTGACGCCAACCTCACCCTCCGTGTTGCCTACGGTCAGGTGGGCGGCTATTCCCCTTCAGACGGTGTCGAGTACAAGCACTACACCACACTTGAAGGCATCATGCAGAAGGACAATCCTGAAATCTTTGACTACAACATCCCTCAAAGCCTTAGAGACATCTATGCTCAGGGAGGATATGAAGATATGCCTGTGTGCTTCATCGCAAGCAATCACACTACCGGAGGCAACTCCGGAAGTCCTGTGATCAACGCAGAAGGTCACCTCATCGGCCTTAACTTTGACAGGGTCTGGGAAGGCACGATGAGTGATGTGGCATTTGATCCGGATTTCTGCCGCAACATCTGCCTTGACGTGCGTTATCTGCTGTTTGTTGTGGATAAGGTATGTGGAGCAGGAGCAATCCTAGAAGAGCTAGAATTTGTCGACTAGATATTTCTCCACTTCGGAATATTCATAGCCTCTAGATAAGGCAAATTTTATGAGTTTAAGTCTCGCCTGGGGATCCCCGGCGAGACTTCTCATTTTTGTATCAAGTACTTTATGGAGTTTCTCTTCAGCCTTGTCGGCATCAATCTCCTGCAAGGCTTCGTTGATAATCTGACTATCTATCTGCTTGGCTCTCAGCGCAAAGCGGATCTTTACAGCGCCCCAGCCGCCGATCTGGGCCTTCTCTCTGGCAAATGCGGAGGCATACCTCAGATCGCTGACAAAGCCATCTTCGACAAGCG
>CALEJC010000195.1 GCA_937898205.1 uncultured Bacteroidales bacterium | reverse complement strand
GGCACAATCCTGTCTATACCAAACTCAGTGGCTTTCTGGGCAAACCACTCGTAACGGTCGTTGTTCTTGGTAGGGCAGACCGCGAGCGTCAGGTGGTAGGGGTGAGCGCCAAACGCGTGGATGCGCTCAACTATCTGAGCTTCAGCTTCTTTTGCATCTGCGTTCAGAAGATTGCAGCGGTAGAGTGAGCCACGGCCGTCAATTACGGAGATTTCGTCACCGACCTTGTGTCTCAGCACTCTGACAAGGTGGCCGGACTCCACGGCATCAAGCCTCACTATGCTGCCTTGAATATCGTTTGAGTAGAAAAGTTCCATTATTTAAAGAGTTTTCTCACCAGCGCAGGGATATCTGCTACTTTAATTATATCAATGCCTGTGTGCTGCAGCTCTATGCTTGCATAGGAAGACAGGTAGATCTTTTTAAATCCAAGCCTCAATGCTTCAGCGATGCGCCTGTCAGCCTGAGCCACAGGGCGGATTTCGCCGCTCAATCCTACCTCAGCGGCAAAGCACACGTCCGCTGGGATGGCAAAATCGAAGTTTGAAGACAGCACAGCACACACTACTGCCAGATCACATGCGGGGTCACTGACTTTCAGGCCGCCTGCCATATTGAGAAACACGTCCTTGGCGCTTAACTTGAAGCCGGCTCTTTTTTCCAGGACAGCCAGAAGCATGTTTAACCTGCGGGTGTCAAAACCGGTGGCCGATCGCTGGGCTGTGCCATAGACGGCGGAGCTCACAAGAGCCTGAACCTCAAAAAGCAGAGGTCTTGTGCCGTCGAGGCTCACAGCGATGGCTGTGCCGCTAAGCTGCTCCTGATGCATGGGGATGAGCATCTCTGACGGATTGGTGACCTCGCGCAGACCGGTGCCGGTCATTTCAAACACAGCGAGTTCGCTGGTTGATCCAAATCTGTTTTTTATGCTGCGGAGCACTCGATAGGAGCCTCTGTTTTCTCCCTCAAATTGGAGCACTACATCCACGATGTGCTCCAGGATCTTAGGACCTGCGATATATCCGTCCTTGGTGATGTGGCCGATGAGGATTACCGGCACACCGCTTTCCTTGGCATATCTCAGAAGGCAGGCAGCAACTTCCTTAATCTGGCTCACAGAACCCGGGGTGGACTCTATGCTGCCGGTATACATTGTCTGGACCGAGTCTACAATCATCAGCGCCGGCTGCATCTGCTCGGCCTGAGAGATGATGTCTTCGATGCAGGTGTGGCAGAAAATATAGCAGTTATCTTCCTCTCCACCAAGACGTTGTGCTCTCATCTTTACCTGCTTGAGACTCTCCTCTCCGGACACATAAAGCACCTTCCGCTCCTTCTTCGCCAATGCATAACACATCTGAAGAAGAAGCGTAGACTTACCGATGCCCGGATCACCGCCCACCAAAACAAGAGAACCTACTACAATTCCTCCGCCCAGCACACGGTCCAGTTCCCCGATGCCGGTGGCCATCCGCTCCTCTTCCCCGGTGTCTACCTCGGACAAAAGCACCGGTTCCGCCGCAGATAACGGCGAAACGCCGTAAGCAGACTTCACTTTCCCTGCTTGCGGCGCTTCTACCAAAGAATTCCACGCCTTACAGCCCGGACACTGTCCGAGCCATTTCGGCGATTCCATTCCACATTCTTTACAAAAAAACACAACTTTCCCTTTTGCCATAACTCCCCCGCAACTCTTACTGCTTTACTACACGTACGTCGGAACTTCTGCCTGTCGTCAGCTCCAGACTGAATACCAGCTTACCGCCAAGATTGGTCTTCATCTTGCCGATGTTGGTGCCGTCAATGTAAAGCTTATACTCTTTCTCCGGCTCCAAACCCAAAGCCACCTGAGTATCGGTAGTACCTTCTACCGCAAAACCAAGTTCTTTATCATTTGCCGAAAACTCTGTTACATTCGTTCCCGGTACAGACTCATACGCAAACATGCCGTTACGTTCCAACTTCGTAATCTCTTGAAACGTCTTAACTTTATACAAATCTCCGCCGAACTCGAAACCGTCGGCTTTTGCCTTTGCAGCAAGCGTGTAATCCCCAAACGCCAGCTTTCCGTTATCCTGAATATAAATCAGATCTGCCATTTTCTTATCCTCCTGTAACAGCTATCCTTCTGTTATTTGTTACAATACCAGTATAGCACAACTACCGATAATTTTCCACAAAA
>CALEJC010000194.1 GCA_937898205.1 uncultured Bacteroidales bacterium | reverse complement strand
ATATCAAGATTCTGATCCAATGCAAGGTCCATCTGGAGCTTGTTGATGTTGGTTGAGATATAACCAGGCTGGTTGATGTAGTATGACATCGCATGTGAACCCACAAATGGGAGAGTGATGCCATCTGAGTAGTCATCGGTTGTAGCGATGAACTTGCCATCTACGATACCAGGGCTTGAGAATGGAGTAGCATAGTAAACCTCGCGAAGCATGCCGGAAGAACCCTGGCCTGTGCGTGGCTTGTCTGCGTTACTTACATTACCAGCTACATTGAATGAGAGCTTGGTAGTCTTGGTGACATTGATGTCAAGGTTGGCACGATAGTTAAATCGGTCATACTGATAGCCGTAGTCCCATGGCTGGTCAAACTCGTCAAAGAGACCGCCCTGAGTCATGTAACCTACAGAAACGAAATACTTTACTCTGTCTGTACCACCTGAGATATTGACACCGTGATTGCTCTGAGTAGTGGCCTTCTTCATGATGTAGTCAGTCCAACGCATGCTTGGGAAGCGGATAGGGTCCGAGCCATCCTGGAACTTCTTGATCACGTCGTCTGAGAACATAGGAGAGTTACCATCGTTGGCACGCATAGCGTTGTAGAATGTGGCGTAGCCATAAGAGTCAGCCTGCTCTACAAGGGCGGTAGGAGTGAGCACAGACATTGATGTGTTTACATCGATCTTTGCGCTTCCTGACTTACCTCTCTTGGTAGTAACAAGGACAACACCGTTGGCACCACGCACACCGAAAACGGCAGTCGCTGATGCATCCTTGAGCACTGTGATGCTCTCGATGTCTTCAGGGTTGATATCGGACATCGATCTCTCGACACCGTCAACCTGGATGAGAGGAGATGAATCGCTCCAAGTACCCTGACCACGGACAAAGATTGTCGCAGCGTCAGAACCAGGCTCACCTGAGTACTGCACTGTGGTCACACCGGAAAGCTGACCTGCCAACACGTTGTTGACAGAGCTCACTGGGGTACGTGTGAGTTCTTCACTCTTGACACTTGAGATAGCGCCTGTCACGGTTACTTTCTTCTGTGTACCGTAGGCAACCACCTCTACTCCTTCCAGCATCTCTGAGTCTTCTTCAAGAACGATCTTGTAAGAAGCTCTGCCGTCTACAGTAAAGAAAGCATCCTTATAACCGATGCTTGATACTGTAATCTGTGCATTTGCTGGAACACTGAGGGAGAACTTACCATCTATGTCAGTAATGACACCATTGGTTGTGCCCGTTTGAAGGACACCGGCACCAATAATAGGTTCTCCGTTAGAATCGATAACTTCACCCTTGATGGTGGTCTGCGCAAACGCAGTGCCCCCCATAAAGAATAAAGCCACCAACGTCATCAGCGCGATTTGCGCCGAATGACAAAGTCTAATGATCTTATTCATCGGACAATGATTGGTTAGTTAATAAATATAAAATTTGGTGAATTGTGGTAATTGTCTGCCAAAGATATGAGTTTTTAATGACGAAACCAAATTTGTATACTCCCAAAATCTCCTTAACTTTGCGTTATGGGTGTATTTAACTTTTTTGGCGATAACGAGCATCGCGTATTCAACTACAAGCCCATCTACTACAATCCGGAGGAAGAAGAGCGCAAGCGCAAGTTTGGAGCAGTAGATGGCACGCTCGACAAGGACATGAAGTCGGAGACTTATACTCCCGGCTCACACATCAAAGGGGCGCTGAGAGACGGTAACTACCAGCGCACACGCGGACATGTCAAGAAGACACAGACCTTTATCGGGATCATTACGATGATTCTGATCTTTGCGGTCCTGTATCTGGTTGCAAAATTCTACTCTCTGCTCTAAGATGAAGAGTCTCAAAGTCTTACCTTCGCAGATAGCAAATATGATTGCAGCAGGAGAAGTGGTCCTCAGGCCCGCTTCTGTTGTCAAGGAGCTGATGGAGAACGCCATCGATGCCGGTGCTACCCAGGTCAATGTGATAGTCACCGACTCAGGTCGCAGCCTTGTGCAGGTTATTGACAACGGCGTCGGCATGAGCCCTAGTGATGCAGTGCTCTGCTTTGAGAGGCACGCCACGTCCAAAATCGCCACTGCAGAAGACCTGCAGGAGATCCTCAGCTATGGATTCCGCGGAGAAGCTCTTGCGAGCATCGCTGCGGTCAGCGAAATCACACTGAAGACACGTCGGGCAGGCGATGAGACTGCCACCCAGGTGCGCATCAGCGCGGGAGCGCAGGCCAAGACTTCTTCTGTGAGTGCTCCGGTGGGCTCCAGCTTTGCTGTGCGGGACTTGTTTTACAATACTCCGGCGAGACGCAAGTTCCTCAAGTCGGATACCGTTGAGCTGAAGCACATTGTAGAGGAGTTTACCCGCATCGCAATCACTCGTCCGGAGGTTGCTTTCACCTTGAGCAGCAACGGCAAGGAGATGTTTTCTCTCAAGAGTGCAAAATCCTTGAAATACCGCATCCAGGATCTTCTGGGAGCTGCTGTAATCGGCGAGCTTGTGGATGTCCGTGGAGAGAGCTCCATCGTCAAGGTCAGCGGATTTGTCGGCAAGCCTGACTCTGCTCGCAAGACGCTCGGCAAGCAATATTTCTTTGTCAACGGGCGCTACTTCCGCAGCCCTTACCTTCATAAAGCGGTGATGAAGGCCTACGAAGAGATGATTCCGGAAGGTTATACCCCATCATATTTTATCTTCCTGGAGATAGATCCTAAGAGCATAGACGTCAATATACACCCGACCAAAGCTGAGATAAAGTTTGAGGACGACTCTCTTGTGTTTCAGATACTTAGTGCGATGGTCAGGGAGACTCTGGGACGCAACAGCTTCGGTGCGAGTATAGACTTCGACACAGAAAATGCCCCGGTGATTCCGGAACTTGGAAGGAATTTCAGCGAATACCGCGGCTTGAGCACTCCGACTCCGACATTCAACCCTGAGTTCAACCCGTTTGACAGTCCGTCAGAGGTCCAGACTCCGTCCAAGCCGGCCGGTGGCTTCCCAAGCTACCCTCAGATGCCGGAAAAGAAAGAGGATTATTCTCGTCTGTTTGAGGATGTGCCGATGCAGAAAGAGTATAACCTCCTGATTGTCAAAGGTAAATATATCCTATATCCTGTAGCGTCAGGGGTGATGGTAGTCAATGTGCCTCGTGCCAGAGAGCGCATCCTTTATGATAAATATCTCAATGCTCTTGCTGCAGATGAGCCGGTGTCTCAGGTGGCTCTCTTCCCTGTGCATATAGAGCTTGGGGTAGAGCAGTGCCTGCTGCTTAGCGAGCACTCGGAACTCCTTTCAAAGCTGGGCTTTGATATAGTTATAGAAGGACAAGATGCGGTTACAGTCAATGCAGTGCCTGATTCATATAATCATGATTCTGGCAGGATTGAAGCAATGATTGGTGACATTTTGTACATTTTGTCAGAGGAAGGCAGCTCGCTTCCGGAAATCATGAGACAGCGTTTAGCACAGAGATTTGCCACTCTGGGCGCTTCAAATGCGGTTTCTTTGGTCACAAAAGCAGAAGCACAACAACTTATTGACACGCTTTTTGCAAGTGAACATGCCGAACTCACAGCCTCGGGGCGCAAGATAGTGTCTATCATGAGCGTTGAGGATATAGAAAAAATGTTTTAAATGGCTTATTTCGAATATTCAAACCAAAACAGAGGATTTCTCTCGGGTGCACCCAAAGTGACCCGTACGATAATTATTATCAACATCTTTTTCTACATTGCAACTCTGATCAATAAGGCTGCGATGATAGAAAACTTTGCTTTGTTTTATCCCACATCACACTATTTCCACATCTGGCAGCCTCTCTCTCACATGTTTATGCACGGTGGTTTCTTCCATGTGCTAATCAATATGTACATGCTGTATATGTTTGGCTCGATTGTGGAAAACATCATCGGAACAAAGAAATTCCTGCTTTTCTATTTTATCTGCGGATTTGGCGCGGCAGCGCTTCACACAGGTGTAGAATATATGCAGATGCAGTCATATATGGACGGTGCGGCGTTGGGTAACCAGGAGGCACTCAGGCAGATAGCCCTTCTCAAGGTGACTCCTACAGTCGGTGCATCCGGTGCAATCTATGGCATCCTCATCGCCTATGCAATGCTCTTCCCGCAGTCGCGCATGACACTGCTTTTCCCGCCAATCACAATGAGTGCAAAATCAATGACATTGCTCTTCATCGGCATAGAGCTTCTCACAGGTCTTTCAGGTTCAGGAGGCAATATCGCCCACTTTGCACACTTAGGTGGTGCACTCTTTGGCTTCCTTCTCATCAAGTATTGGAGGACAAGAGGTACTTTATTTGACAAATACAATTTCTAATATGGACATCAAACCCATCATCGCAGAGGCTCTTCAAGTGCTCAAAGACGGAGGAGTAATCCTTTATCCCACAGATACTGTGTGGGGAATAGGTTGCGACTCACGCAATGCAGAAGCAGTAGAAAAGGTTTTCAAGATCAAGCGTCGTTCTGATGCAAAATCGTTGATTTTGCTCGCAAGTGATCTGGATATGGTTGCAAAACACGTCAAGGAGATCCCTTCGATTGCTATCGATCTGGTGGAGGTCAATGACAAACCGATGACAATCATCTATCCTGAAGGTCAATACCTTGCAGACAATGTGCTTGCAGAGGATGGTTCTGTCGGCATCAGGATTCCTTATTCTGACGAAGAGCAGAGGCCGGAAGACGGAGGTGGTGCATTCTGCAAGGAGCTGGTAAAAAGGCTCCGCGCGCCGCTTGTGAGCACATCTGCAAATATTTCCGGAGAAGACACTCCGGAGTGTTTTAAGGAGATCTCGGAAGAGATTGTCTCGGCAGTGGATTATGTGGTGCCTAGGCAGCTTGAGCGAGGCTCGACAGGGCGAAGCTCCCAGATCCTGAAGGTGGGACTTGGTGGCGAAATCGAAATCCTCAGACCATAATAAAAGGGAGCAGTCAGGCTCCCTTTGCTTTTTCTATAAGAAGTGGAAATAGACCGCCGCAGTAGCAGCCACAGCTGCAGTCTCTGTGCGGAAGCGGCTTTCTCCAAGTTGCACGGGCGTCCATCCCGAGTCCTAT
>CALEJC010000193.1 GCA_937898205.1 uncultured Bacteroidales bacterium | reverse complement strand
GGAGGCATCCCTGCCACCGGCGCCATCGCACGCACAATGACCAACATCAACAACGGCGGCCGCACCCCTGTTGCGGGCATTATCCACGCAGTTGTGCTGCTTCTCATCTACCTCTTCCTGATGCCTCTCGCCAAATACATCCCTATGGCTTGTCTTGCCGGCGTGCTGGTTGTCGTGTCCTATGGAATGAGCGGTTGGGGATCATTTGTCGCTATGCTCAAGAACCCTAAGAGCGACGTTGTGGTGCTTCTGCTGACATTCTTCCTGACAATCATATTCGGCCTCGTGCCAGCCATCGAATATGGCCTTATCTGTGCTTGTCTCCTCTTTATGCGCCGTATGGCTGAGAGCACAGATGTCAAGATCATCAGTGATGAGATCGACATGAGTGAGGACATCGACATGCAGGCGGGCAACATCGAAAACCTCACCATCCCTAAGGGTGTTGAGGTCTATGAAATCAATGGTCCGTTTTTCTTCGGTGCCGGCAATAGAGCCGGAGAACTCATGTCCAATTTCAAGAAGAAGCCGAAGGTCCGCATCATCCGCATGCGCAAGGTGCCATTCATCGACTCAACCGGTCTGCATAACCTTAAGAACATGTGTAAGATGAGCCATAAGGCCGGGATTCAGATTGTGCTTTCCGGTGTCAATGAGAGTGTTCAGGCCGTACTCAGCAGAAACGGATTTATCGAGCTTATCGGGGAGAAGAATATATGCAATCATATAGATCTCGCCCTTGAAAGAGCACAGGAAATAATTAAACAGCAATAGTACATGAAAACATTTATTTTGCAGATAGACAGCACCAAGGTCTCACTTGAAAAGGTAGCAGAAAGCCTTGCAAAAGACCCTTCTGGCACATTGCAGCATTTTCTTGAAAGCGCCATACACTTTGGCATCAAGGTTCTGGCAGCAATCGCGATCTATATCGTGGGCGCATGGATCATCAAGAAAATCAAGAAGAACCTCAATCGCCTGTTTGAACGCAAGCAGACAGATGCGGCTCTTGCCGGTTTCATCTCCAGCATAGCATCCATCACCCTGACCATTCTCCTGGTCGTCATCACCATCAGCACATTAGGCATCAATACGACTTCGTTTGCAGCATTGCTTGCAGCGGGCGGTGTCGCCATCGGTGCTTCACTGAGCGGGACTGTTCAGAATTTTGCCGGGGGTATAATGATTCTCGCGTTCAAACCTTTCAAGTCTGGCGATTTCATTGAGGCTCAAGGCTATTCCGGCACTGTCACTACTGTCAGCATCGTGAGCACAACACTCACGACTCCGGACAACCGCACCGTAATCATTCCTAACGGAGCGCTTTTCAATGGCAACATCAACAACTTCTCCAAGAATCCCCTACGCAGGGTCGATTGGGACTTGAGTGTCGAATATGGCACAGATGCTCAAGAATGTAAGAAACTGATCCTTGAAATCATCTCAAGCGACAAAAGAGTGCTTGACAGCAAGACCGAAGGTGCGAATGACCCATTTGCAGAACTCTCCAGCCTTGCTGACAGCTCTGTAGTCTTTAAAGTCAGAGCCTGGTGCAAGACCGGAGATTACTGGGATGTGTATTTTGATTTACTGACGCGCCTTTATAACGAGCTTCCTAAATCAGGTATCAGCTTTGCTTTCCCTCATCTGGATGTCAACATCAAAAGCTAAAGATGTTTAGAGAGTGAGTTTACCACATTATTAAGCTCCTGCTGCTGGATAGTTCCATCTATAGCAATAAAGACTGATCCATTGTCCTCTTGAACAAGGAGGACAATGCTTTTTATTATGTCCTGAACCTTGTAGATATAAATATTGACTTCCTGACCTGACTCCTTAACCTGCATCAAGACCTCGTATTTCTTTGCATCCACGAGCTTCTTGACATCTGCTTTCATAGCATTATTGGGCCCTCCAAGCTGAACCACATACATACCCTCAAGTCTCTTCACTAAAGGTAGGATTTCAGCCATTGCAGGCTCTCCGGTAGCTTGCACCAGGCTGTTAAGGTCCATGGTTTTAATCATATCAAACATAGCGGGAGACACATACACACATGTCGCACCCTCATTGCTGGAATACTTTTCATAAATCTCCTTTCCGCTCTGAGCCGAGAGGGTGAGACCGAGTAGCAGAGTCGCTACAATCAAAATCATTCTTTTCATATTATTAATCTTTAAATATTCTATCCATTGTTTTTTTAGGCTCCTCAAATCCTTCAGCTGCAACACTTGCTATGTCCAGCCCCTTGTTGATGCATGAGGAAATATAAACCAAGGTTTTTTCCACCTCCGCGTAGGCAAGTTGCGGATTGTCATAGGTGTCAATCAATTTGTCTTCAGGGGGCTGCAGAAGGACCGTCAGTGCAAGGCCCAGCGCAACAAGTCCGGGGACAAGGGCATAAGAGATCGGCTTGCGCCAGAGTGTCCTTTTCCTTTGTGCCTGCTCTATCATCATTGATGCGAGCAAGGCATCTTCGACTTTCTTCTCAAGACCCGAAGGGGCAGCAACGCTGCTGTCATCGGCGATGTGCTCGAGATCATCGAAACTGATTTTGTTAATATCTTCTATACTTTTCATATCTTGTTTTTCAATTGTGTGCGTGCTCTGCTGACCAATACTCTCAAAGTCAGTTTGTTCATCCCTGTCTTTTGAGCCATCTCGTCATAACTCATATCCTCAAGGACCTTCATTTTCAACAGTCTCTGCTGCGTCTCGGGAAGTTCCTCAATGGCTTTCAGGACTCTTGACAAGGTCTCCCTCCTGTCACTTCCAACATCCGTCTCCACCTGCATCGTCTGCTCGGTCAGAGGAGAAATCTTAGCGTGAGCATTTCTTCGTATTCTTGAGATGCAATCGTTTCTCAGAAGAGTGATGCAGTAGGCTTTGGGATTATGGACCTGATCCAGGCTGTCCAGTCCCGCCCAGAGTTTTGCATACAGCTCCTGCACGGCATCTTCCGCTTCCGACGAGGACTCAAGCAGGTGATATGCCACCCTGTAGAGGCCATCTCTAAGCATCCAATATTCTTCTATGAAACGATCCTTAGTCATCATGCTGCGTAGTCCAGGATGAGGTCCATCACTTCTTGAACATCAATATTACCTTTGAGTCTGATCAGCACCGGCTCAGACGGATCTCCCACAAACAGCAGCAGATCCTTGATTTTCCTGCCATTACTGCCCACTACTCCGTGGACGCGCACAACCATGCCGTCTTCCCTCACTTCCAACAATGGTTCGCAACCTGACAGCGCCCTGTCAAGGCGTCTTATCAACCTGTCGCAAATCCTCTGCTCACAATCTTCGCAGACCACAAGAGAAACTCGCTTTACTCCTCTGGAGATGTGTCTGATGAGGTCCATCTCATGCCTGTC
>CALEJC010000192.1 GCA_937898205.1 uncultured Bacteroidales bacterium | reverse complement strand
AGACGCTACCCTGAGCGTCATGATTAGAAATAAAGTTTGGTTTCATAATTTAAGTATTTTTCATCGCAAAGTTAATTACAAGTTTTTAACTTATCCTAAGATTAATCGTTTAATTGTATCAGCTCAAAGTTCTTTTAATTTAAGAGCAAAGTGAGTATTTTTGTACATGAAGTCTATTAAAGTAGTAGCAGCAGTTATAATCAGAGACAATCAAGTTTTTGCCACCCAGCGAGGATATGGCGAATGGAAGGATTGGTGGGAGTTTCCCGGCGGAAAGATTGAACCCGGCGAATGCCCGCAGGAAGCATTGAAGCGCGAGATCAAAGAAGAGCTTGATGCCGAGATCTGCGTGGGAAAGCTTCTTCAAACCATAGAATGGGACTACCCCACCTTCCACTTGACGATGCATTGTTTCATCTGCTCGTTAGAATCAGAGTCACTGCATCTTAACGAGCATGAGGCTTCTAAATGGTTGACAAAAGACAAGATAAAAAGTGTCCAATGGCTTCCGGCAGACGATATTATACTAGAAAAAATCTCGCAACTTTTGTAATACATCATGAAAAAGATCCTAATCCTCATCAGCTTTATCTGTCCAGTCATCAGCGCAGCAGCACAAGGACTTCCAGAGCAGCACGCCTACACGATCTACCCTACTCCGCATGAACAGATAATGCGTCCCGGCAAGGCTTCGTTTACACAGACAGTCAGCGTGATTGCTGAAGAAGGGATTGACAGCTATACACGCGAGCGCCTGACTCAGATCTTGCTTGAACACGGCATGACAGCAGAATTCAGAGGCAAGGCAATCGGAGGCCAATCTGCCATATATCTGGGCATCAACGGCTCAGGAGCAGAAGCAGACCGCAAAGCAAGACAATTTGGGATTAAGCGAGAAGTATTTGACCAGCCCAAATATGACCGCCACACTTTGAGCCTTAAATCTACCGGCGGCAAAGCGCAGCTCATCATAATCGGTGAGCATACAGATGCTGTATTCTATGGCCTGGCCACCTTTGAACAGATGCTTGATCGTGGCACACAGGACCTCCCGTGCGTCACATTCTACGACTATGCAGACGTAAAGCAGCGCGGCGTCATCGAAGGCTACTATGGAGTGCCATATAGTCAGGAAGTGACTGCAGACCTTTTCCGTTTCATGGCACGTTACAAACTCAACACCTACATGTATGGCGCCAAGAGCGACCCATATCATTCGCAATATTGGGACCAAGCCTACCCTGAGACCATCACAGACGAGCAGAAACGATTTGGGATGATGACTCAGGACATGATGCGCCAATTATGTGAGACAGCTCACCAGTGCAAGGTCAATTTCATCTGGTCCATCCACCCCGGCAGCAGTTTCATGAAAGCTAGTGACACCGATGTCCTTGACCGCATCATCTCCAAATTTGAGCAGATGTATGAGCTGGGCGTCAGCGGCTTCGGCGTGTTTGTAGATGATGTCGGCGTGCCTTATGATGAGCCAAGGCAGACCCTTTGTGCCAGCAGACTCACAAGCCTTCAGGAGCAGATTGACGCCAAATGGAACCAGCCGGAAGCAAAGCCTGAAGATATGGTGGAGCCGCTGCAGTATGTGCCGCAGTTGTATGCATTCAGCTGGGCAAAGAAAGACATGGCTCGCCAGTTCTGGCAGTCACTAAGCATTGTCCCTGAGAAGGTAAACCTCTACACTACAGGCAGAAACGTGTGGTCAGTGCCCAATAGCGCAGACCTGGACATCCTTGATGAGTTTATCGGTCGACAGGTATCGTGGTGGTGGAACTACCCTTGCAACGATGTCGACGTCACAAAACTCTTCATCGCAGATACCTACACCAACTTCGCCGACGAAAGCAGCATCGACAGTGCTGCGCGACTGGAAAGCGGACTCCAGCTCAAAACCATCGTCATCAATCCGATGCAGCAAGGCGAACTCTCCAAGATTCCGCTTTTCAGCGTAGCCGACTACACTTGGCACATGGACAGCTTTGATAATATGCTCAGCTGGCGCGCCTCGCTGAAAGCAGTACTTGGAGAAGAGAGAGCTGCCGCATTTGAGCGCCTCACCCCATATCTGCGATATTTCGATGCCGCTTCTCCTCTTGCGGCCCTCATCGGCAGATTTAAAACAGCCTACACCTCTG
>CALEJC010000191.1 GCA_937898205.1 uncultured Bacteroidales bacterium | reverse complement strand
CAGCACTCTTGACTTCTCAAATGAGGCTTTGGGTGCGGCAGAAAAGGGTTTGAAGCGACTGATGCAGGCAGCCAAGGATTTATATGCGATGGCCGGAGCCAAGGCTCCTTCCTATGTCTATGGCGAGCAGCAGATTGCTGTGGCTCCTGACACTTGCCCGGCTGACAATGCTGAGATCAAGTCTATCTTCGAGGCTGTATATGATGCGCTTTGTGACGACCTCAATACCCCGATAGCACTTGCAAAGATTTCTGATGCTGTGCGCATCATCAATTCGGCCAAGGCAGGTCAGCTGAAGCTCTCCAAGGGAGACCTTGAGACACTTGTGCAGCTTTTCAATGATGTCGTGTTTGGCGTGCTTTCTCTCAAGGATGAGGAGGTGGCCGAAGGTGGCAGCGCCAAGGTTATCGGTGGCTTGATGGAGATGGTGCTCGAGCAGCGTGCTCAGGCCAAGGCGGCCAAGGATTGGGCTACTTCCGATCACATCCGCGATGCGCTCAAGGCTATCGGCATCCAGGTCAAAGACACCAAGGATGGCGCCGAGTGGACACTCGAATAATAACATTGCTCTATATGAAAAAGACGATTATCTGCATCCTGGCTACAGTCGTGGCTTCGATGAACCTCAGTGCTCAGCAGCAGTCTGAGCCGTCTGCTGAAGAGTGGCGCGCTGCACAGGCTCAGGCCGCTCACCAGTCCGTATCGGCAGGGGAGAATCCCCTTGCTGAAATCAAGCAGACTCCGGGACTTGCCGGAATCTTCCAGACATGGGGCTTTATCGGCGACTCGCTCTCCAGCGGAGAGCATGAGTACACCCGCGAAGACGGCAGGAAAGGATATGTTGACCTTTATGAATACTCTTGGGGACAGAGGATGTGTGCGTTGATGGGTGCTCGCGGAGACAACTACTCCAAGGGCGGTGAGACTGCAAAGGGCTGGATTGATCATTTCTGGGACAACCCAAACAACGGAAATAATAATATTGACGCCAAGGCCGATCCTAAGCAGGCCTACATCATGGCGCTCTGCATCAATGATAAGGGCAGGGGCTTCAAGCCGGGTGATGTATACACCGATGTGGATACGCTCGACTACAACAACAATGCAGACACATTTGCTGGATACTATGCCGGTATCATTCAGAGAGTCAAGAGCATCCAGCCACGTGCCAAGTTTTTTGTCGTAACAAGACCAAATGACAAAAATACCGATGAGAGATATAACGAAGTGATCCGCTCGATGGCAGATTTCTTCTCTGATGTCTATGTGATAGATTTATACAAGTATGCTCCTCTATACAGCGAGCCTGAGTTCAGAGACCTCTATTTCCTTGGTGGCCACATGAGCGCTGCGGGATATGAGTTCACAGCATGGATGATGATGACCTATATCGACTGGATCATCAGGAAGAACCCTAAGGAGTTTGCGCAGGTGGCATATATAGGCAAGGATTACAAATATGATCCAAAACCGGCAGCACCGAAGCCGGCTCCGACAAAGTAGGACAAAACAATCAGAACAGACCGACGATTCCGGTCCATACGAGGAAGCGGCCAGCTTTACCGACGAGCAGAAGCAATGCGGTAGGGACCGGTCGCGCTTTGTAGAATCCCAGCGCTATCGCAAATACGTCACCGACCACAGGGACCCAAGCG
This sequence comes from uncultured Bacteroidales bacterium, assembly GCA_937898205.1. GTDB lineage: Bacteria > Bacteroidota > Bacteroidia > Bacteroidales > UBA932 > Cryptobacteroides. The sequence continues at coordinate 4,773 of CALEJC010000191.1, read as the reverse complement.
ACCAGCGCCAGCCACACGCCATATTTGTTGACAAAGCGTTTCTGCTTCTCGAGCGTTTCATGCTTGACCTTAAACCATTTCTCAAGCCATTCGAGCTTGCCGAGCCAGCCCATGCCAAAGGAAATGAGACTGCCGATCCAGTTGCCGGCAGTGGCCACAATAAAGCACGGCCAGGTCATCTTGGTTGCGGCAAGGACGGCAATATAAAGTGCATCCGAGCTGAAGGGCACTACAGTGGCCGCAAGAATATTACCTAAAAACAGGCCGATCAGACCCCAATCTTCAAGTCCAAACATAGTTTTACATCTTTTGTAGCTCTTCCATGCGGAGCTGGAGTTTTTCGGCGAGTTCCTTCTTGCTTTCTATAGGACTGAGCTCAGGATTATACTCCACTCCTTCTCCGATTTTGAAGACTCTTCTATTTTTGTCCGAATATAGTGGATAAAATCGAAGTTTCCTGCCTGTTTTGTCAAAATAAAGCTTTCCGATGTGTGCAAATCCTGTGTAAAACAGTCTGATTCTGCCCGATCTGTCATCTTCTGCCACTCCCGCGAGCGCCTTGGGCTTTTCAGGGAAAAGCAAGATATTATCGCCTTCGACCAAGGCTTGAAGGCTCATCTCAAATGTGCTCATCACATCTCTTGAAGAGCCGCGCACTACCGGGATCGGGTTAAACGAGTTGAGCAGCCAGCAGGTGGCTTTGGTAAACCAGCTCAGGATCTTTGAGCCTATCTTGCGCCCGAAGATCTTCTTGACGACAGCCAGAGACTTGTGCAACTCCAGGACAGCTGTGTCGTAGTCAAGCATCACATTGTGGATCCAGGGGCGGAAATATGTCGGAAGATAGATCACGGCAGAGACCGGCCCGTAGACAAAGCCGTGGTTGCAGACAAAGACGGATGGATAATCGTCGCTCTTGAGGTGCTCCTTGCCTGTGACCTTGAGCCGGAGAAACGGGCGGGCGACGGTGCAGAGTATCTTTGCTCCAAAGCGCACGCGATATTTCTTGACAAACAAGCGGTTGAGGCTCTCGCGCATCTCTTCGTTGTCTGTGCGGCTGGTGACATATTTAAGCAGCTTCTCTCTGTTGCGGGCGTCAAACGGCTGCTTCAGCGAGAGGAAGATCGCGACGAGCATGAAGATAATCGGCAGATAAAGAGTCCAGCGGACAAATGCCCCCGGGCTGCTTATGTCCTGCATGTGCGGCACAACCCAGGTCCATAGAGCGACAATCAGTAGGGTGATGACATTGCTGATGATCTGGGAGACGTTGGAGATGATGGTGTTGCTGACCAGCAGCTCCTCTTTGCCAAGGCGGCTGTCGGCAATCCTGCCCACCGCCTCAAATTCCACATAAAACTTATTGATGGCGGAGAATACAAGTGCTATGCCCATACCCCATAGGATGGTCCAGACCAGGTTGCTGCTGCCGCTGACCTGACTGTGATTCATCAAGTAGGTTCCTATACCCCAGGTGATTGCTCCGATTGTAAACTCGGCCAATGCGACCCCTTTCCATTTTTTGTCGATGAGGAATTGACAAAGCGCGAGGATGATGTTGATGCAGAGCATCCATGCGGCAATGCGGATGTAACTCTCTATCTCAAAGGCCCCTGAAGACGGCGCAAGCATATAAAACAGATACAGCATGAAACCCAGCCCGATGGCGACAGAGGCATAGAGGGTCATGTTGCTGAAGATCCTATAAGAGGCGATGTTGTCGTAGCTGTTTTTTGTGTCTTTGTCCAGAGAGAGCCGCTTCTCCGGGAAGAAAATCCTCACCACGCTCAACGCCATAACCGCTCCCATTATGATATAGAAGTAGTTCTTTTCCATGCGTTCATAAAGAAGCAATGCGCAGAAGATGTTGAATGACAGGTGGATGAGTATGGTCGACAGGTAATATTTGAAGCCGCGCGATGAGTCCTGACTGATCAGCGGCGCAGAGCCGAAGGAGTCCCTGATGATGATCGTGAGTGCAAAGAGCGAAACCCAATATGACTGAGGCATGCCCATCACCATCGGGTATAAAAAAGCCAGGGACAGACCGGCCAGGAAAACCAGCGCAAGCAGGAGTTTTGACAGATATGGCTCTCCGTTGCCCTTGCGAAGTTTGGATAGGTCTCCAAGATAGTATGCCTTGATGATGCTGGCAAATAAGAAGACTCCGGCACCATAAAACGGGTTCTGGACAAGTATGTGAGAGACTGCTATGCAGAGTAAAAGTGGAATCGATGTCATTTGGTGCTTTTGCAGCAAAAAGTATGCTATCTTTGTATCATGGAAACACTAATTGCAATACTGGCAATCCTATTTGCAGTAATAGGTATATTTGGTAGTGTAGTCCCTGCGCTGCCCGGGCCGCCAATCGCGTGGATTGGTGTGCTGATGATGTATTTCTGGGGTGGAACCAATGCAGACGGAGAACCGATGAGCCTGAGCCTGATGCTCATCCTTCTGGCTGTTACCGTGGTCGTGCTGGTGATCGATTATGTCGTGCCGGCGTGGTTTACCAAGGTGACAGGAGGATCCAAATATGCAAGCAGAGGGGCGATGATAGGACTCTTTGCCGGAATGATAATCCCTCTTCCGATAGGCATGATAATGTGCTCGTTGATAGGCGCTTTCATCGGAGAATACTGCTATGCCAAAAAGGATACCGGCAGCTCGATCAAATCCTCCCTTGGAGCTTTTCTGGGTTTCCTCCTGGGCTCCGGCATAAAGATTATCTGTTGCGGCGTGATGCTATACTACATCATCGTTTACATCTAACAAAAAAAGTCCGATCTCAACGACCGGACTTTTTTGTATAAAGAGACAATTACTTTCTTGCGATAGCTTTCTCAACAGCCTCTGCGAGGTGAGCAGCGTCAAGACCATAGGCCTTCATGAGTTCAGCAGGGGTACCTGACTGACCGAAGAGATCCTTGCCATTGACAAACTCAACAGGAGCAGGAGCTGAAGTTGCGAGCACAGCAGCAACAGCCTCACCGAGACCGCCGGCCATGTTGTGCTCCTCAGCAACCACAGCGCAGCCTGTCTTCTTGACAGACTCGATGATTGTCTGAGCGTCAAGAGGCTTGACGGTTGCCACGTTGAGGACCTCTACGCTGATGCCCTTGGCCTCAAGAGCCTCTGCAGCAAGGAGAGCCTCCCATACGAGGTGGCCACATGTGATGATGGTTGCGTCAGTACCTTCGTTGAGGTTGTAGATCTTGCCGATCTCAAACGGCTCGTCAGCGCCGGTGAAGTTAGGCACTGAAGGGCGACCGAAACGGAGATATACAGGACCCTCAAACTTAGCAGCAGCGATTGTTGCGTTTTTGGTCTGATTGTAGTCACAAGGGACGATTACTGTCATACCAGGGAGAGCGCGCATGAGAGCGAGGTCTTCCATTGTCTGGTGTGTAGCGCCGTCCTCACCGAGGGTGATACCTGCGTGTGAAGAAGCGATCTTAACATTGGTGTGACCGTAGGCAACCTCCTGACGGAGCTGGTCATATACACGACCTGTCACAAACTCTGCAAATGAACCGATAAATGGAACCTTGCCGGTGATTGCAAGACCTGCTGCTACACCAACCATGTTGGACTCAGCGATACCACACTGAACAAATCTCTCCGGAAATTCCTTTGCAAAGGCATCCATCTTGAGTGAACCTTTAAGGTCTGCTGTGAGTGCAAGCACTCTCTCGTCCTGGCGGCCTGCGATTACGAGACCCTCGCCGAAACCACTACGGGTATCAACTTTACCTGCGTCAATATACTTCTTCATACTAGTAATCTCCTAATGTTTCTTCCAACTGAGTCATAGCTGCTGCGCACTGATCTGCTGATGGTGCCTTGCCATGCCATACGTGGGTGCCGGCCATAAAATCAACTCCCTGACCCATAACGGTCTTGAAGAGGATCATCTTTGGCTTGCCGTTTTTATTATGAGCTACCTGGAATGCATCGAGGATGCTCTGGAAATCGTGACCGTCTGCGATGATGACGTCCCAGCCAAATGCGCCCCATTTCTCGCTGAGGTCTTCGATGGCTGTGATGCTGGTTGTAGGACCGTCGATCTGCTGACCGTTCCAGTCAGTAAATGCGATGAGGTTGTCTACCTTATGATGGGCAGCCCACATACCTGCTTCCCAGATCTGTCCTTCCTCACTCTCACCGTCGCCGCAAAGGCAATATACGCGGTTGTCCTCACCGTCAATCTTCTTGCCGAGAGCGATGCCTGCAGCAACAGAAAGACCCTGTCCGAGAGAGCCTGATGGCTTGAATACGCCAGGGAGAGCATCAGTTACGCAAGGGTGGCCCTGAAGACGGCTGCCAAACTTGCGGAGAGTTCCGAGCTCGCTGATTGGGAAATAGCCTGCGCGAGCGAGGACTGAATAGTAAACAGGAGCGAGGTGGCCTGCAGAAAGCAGGAACACATCCTGACCGTGAGCGCTGCGTGTCCAAGTCTTAGGATCGTGCTGCATCTCGTTGAAATAGAGAGTGGTCATCACGTCTGTGATGCCCATAGAGCCTCCCGGATGGCCGGATTTGGCAGTAGTTACCATCCTGACGATGTCTCTACGTACCTGTGAGGCAATCTTTTTGAGTTCTTCGATTGTTGCCATATTACTAAGGTTGTTATTTCAGTGCACATTAAAGTTTACAAATATAGTAAAAATGAGTTATATTTGCCAAGATTATGACAATGAAGAATATCCGCAATTTTTGCATTATAGCACATATTGATCACGGCAAAAGTACTTTGGCTGACAGACTGTTGGA
>CALEJC010000190.1 GCA_937898205.1 uncultured Bacteroidales bacterium | reverse complement strand
GACTTGAACCTAGGACCCCCTGATTAACAGTCAGGTGCTCTAACCAACTGAGCTAAAGAGGAATTTCGTACCCTTGCTTTTGCTTTGGGATTGCAAAGATAGCGAGTTTTCTGTAAACAACAAAAATATTTTAAGTTTTTTTCAAAAAAAGATTCTTTCTGCTCATACGATCCTCGACATTTGAAAACGTGGATATTTTGTGTAAATTTGTAAGTTATGAATGTAGAGCTTCTTGCAAAGATGATCGGCCAGTTGGTCGTGGATTACGATAGAGTGAGTCTCCCTGGTGTGGGGACTTTCTATGTCGAGTTGATGCCTGCAAGCTTTACAGACAAAGGGTTCTCTATGAATCCTCCATATAAAACGCTGTCTTTCAATCAGGTGCAGACTGACGACAGTCTTCTTGTCAGCCTCTATGCCAAGTCAAATCAGTTGGATGAGGAAGTCGCAAGGCCGTATATAGTGCAGTTTCTTCAAGAACTCAAGCAAGTCCTGATTGAGAAGAAGACTATCATCCTGCCCGGCCTGGGGAAACTCAGGGCAACCAGAGAAAACAATTTCTTTTTTGTCAGCGATGAGGGACTTGACATCTTTCCGGAAGGTTTTGCTCTCAAGCCCGTTTCGCTGAAATCTCTTGCCGGACTCGAGATTGAGCCGATAAATATCCAGGTTCCGCTCCCGCCGACCGCTTCCGCACCAGCCCAGCCTACGATAGCAGAAACACCAGCGGCAGAAGAAGCACCGGTCGAAGAAACTCCGGCAGCAGAAGAAGTTCCGGCGGAAACACCAGCAGAAGAGATACTGCCAGTTGAAGAAACTCCGGCACCGGCACCCGAAGACGAAGAGCCATTGACCACAGAAGAGCCGGTTGTGTCTCCGGTAGAGACCCTTGAGCCGGTAGCTGTGCAGCAGGAGCAGCCGGAAGCGAAGCCTCGCAAGAAGTTCCGTTGGTGGGTACTTGTCCTTGTACTCTTTGCCCTTGCTGCAATAGCGTTAGCTGCCTTCCTTGTCCTTGCACAGGTCGCTCCGGACTTCATCGACAGCATCCTTTACACTCCTGAAGAATTAAGAATCATATACTATTAGAGCTTGCGATGTTAGAACTCATATATCCGACTCGAATAGCCCCGCTCCTCCGTGGATCAGACCGCACTGATGCAGAGGAGATGCTCCCTATAGTAGATGCCAATGGCGTCGTAACTGCCCAGGCATCAAGGTCTTATTGCCATAGCGGAGCCAAATGTCTGCATCCTGTGGTGCATCTTCATATACTCAACCGCCAAGGCGAACTCTACCTGCAGAAGCGCGGCGCACATAAAAAGCTCCTGCCCCTCAAATGGGACACTGCTGTGGGTGGACATGTCAGCTATGGCGAATTCATCAGCGAAGCCTTGCACCGCGAAGCCGCAGAAGAGCTGAAATTCTACGACTTCAATCCTATATTCATAACCAGTTACGAATTTGAATCCAACACAGAAAAAGAGCTGGTTTATGTCTTTGCTGCGGTGGGCCAATTTGACCTGCATCCAAACCCTGAAGAGCTCGCAGGGGGCAAATTCTTCAGCCCGGAAGCGTTGCAGAAAAAGATGGGTACCGGCCGCCTGACTCCAAACTTCGAACTCGAATACAGTCGCATCAAGGATGCCCTCCAATCTCTGCTGTAGCGATGAAAGCACTCGATAAATTTATAAAGGATCAGCTCTCTGTGTGGCCCCTGAGCTCAAAGAACTTCAGGGCTCTCAAGCTCGCTCGCACGCGCAAAGAAAACATATTGGGTCTGCAATGTGTGCTTCAACACAATCCGGAGAGGGTAATCTCAACTACTGCCGACACCTCCGAAGAAGCCATCGCCAAGCGCCCATGCTTCCTGTGTGCCGAGAATAGACCTCAGGAGCAGTTTCATCTTCCATTTGAAGGACGCAAGGGGAGGATGTACAACATCCAGCTCAATCCCTATCCGTTATTTCCTAAGCATCTGGTAGTCGTGCGCAGGGAGCACATCCCGCAAGCCATCTGGCATCATTTCCCGGATATGCTCTCATTTGCGATGAAATATCCCGACTACACGATATTCTATAACGGGCCACATTGTGGCGCATCTGCCCCGGACCACCTCCACTTCCAGGCAATCCCCAAAGGACATCTGCCACTGGAAAAAGCCGTCGATGCCTTTTTGGATAAGGCGCAGGAGCCGCTTGCGAGAGTAAAGGATGCCAGTCTATATCACTATCAAGGATATACCAGAGGTGTCTTTGCATTTAAGGCTAGCACACCGAAATCGCTTGCCAAACTCGTATACCGTCTGCTCGAATGTTCCAACAC
>CALEJC010000189.1 GCA_937898205.1 uncultured Bacteroidales bacterium | reverse complement strand
CTGCCATACACAGACCCACACAAAGCCGGCAATCACACCCCACACCAGCCAAGGTATATCTACAAAGGCGATGAGCACCGCTGAGACAGCGATGCAGAACAAATATACAAGTGCAATTGTACCTCGCGAGTTCTTATCAATTTTCATTACATCAGATTTGTCAGATAAAGATAGGCAATCGCGAGAGGAACAGCAACAAACTGACTGTCAAAACGATCAAGCATGCCACCGTGACCAGGCATAAACGAGCCGCTGTCTTTCACACCAAAACGCCTCTTCCACTGAGACTCAAACAGATCGCCGCAGATCCCTCCGACAGACATCAGCAGACCTATCACAAGACAATGAACCAGAGGAAACGGCATCCAACCGATCAAGTGCATAACCAAACCTGAGAGCACGCCCATCAATACACCTCCGGCAAAGCCCCACCAACTCTTCTTAGGCGAGATTTCAGGAGCAAGTTTGCGAGAGTTTGGCTTCTGTCCCAGAAGCGTGCCCACGCAGTATGCGCCCACGTCGGTCAGCCACACAACGATCATCATTGAGAGAAGCAGCCAGCCATCGTAGGTTGCGCCGTTCATCATGATACTAGGGATCAGACAGACAGGGAGTGAGATATAGATAAGTCCAAGGTACACAAGTCCCATCTGATCATAATCCTCAGGCACACCGTAGAACACGGAAATCAGAGGAATCAGCATGACAGGCACAAGAGCAAGTGCCAACCACTGAAGGCTCAATCCGTAGAAGAAATGGCCGCAAAGCACCACAAAAGCAATGCATCCGGTCGTCAGAGCGAGACCTTGCTGTAACTTATACTTATCACCCAGACTGATCGCATAAAACTCCTTGAGAGCTTTAAACATAATAAAAAGGAACAGGGCTGCAAATAGCATCCTGTCCCAGATTATTCCAAACACCATCACGGCTGTAAATACCACAGCAGAGAGTGTCCTTACAAGGAAATTATTCATCCGCAACTGTCGTTTCTACAGATTCTACCGGTATTTCTTCATTGGACTCATCTTTGAGTCTATCCTCGCCGTGTTTTCCAGCCTTAGGACCAAATATCCTCTCTATGTCGTCAGACATTATCACTTCCTTTTCAATCAGGATATTGGCGAGTTTCTCGACACCTTCCCAGTTTTCTGTGAGAAGCTTCTTAGTGCGGGCAGTCACCTGATCAACAATTGCCTTAGCCTCAGAGTCAATCAACTGAGCGGTCTTCTCGCTATATGGCTTAGTGATATCGAAGCCACGAGATCCGGTGCTGTCATAGAAACTGAGGTTGCCGATCTTATCACTCATACCATAGTATGAAACCATTGAGTATGCAAGCTTGGTCATCCTCTCAAAGTCGTTGAGTGCGCCAGTGCAAGGCACGCCATCGTTGACCATCTCTTCTGCGACTCTACCACCCACAAGGCAGCACATTTCGTCAAGCATATCGTTTTTGCTCCACATCACCTTCTCATCAGGAAGATGCCATGTGAGACCGAGAGCCTGGCCTCTAGGGATAATTGACACCTTGTGCACAGGGTCACAACCAGGAAGCAACCAGCCCGTAACCGCATGACCGGCCTCATGGAACGCAGTGAGTCTCTTCTCATCTGCAGACATGATGGTCTTCTTGCGCTCGATACCCGCAACTACCCTGTCGACAGCATCGCTGAAGTCTTTATTGTCAATAGTAGACTTACCGGCGCGAGCTGCAGTAAGGGCTGCTTCATTACAGATATTTGCGATATCTGCACCGCTAAATCCAGGAGTGTGCTTTGCGATAGCCTCAAGATCAAAGTTTTCAGAAAGCTTGAGATTTTTGATGTGCACCTGGAATATCTCCTTGCGTTCATTTAGATCAGGAAGAGTCACGTGGATCTGACGGTCAAAGCGACCGGCTCTCATCAATGCCTTGTCGAGGATATCCGCACGGTTGGTTGCAGCCATCACGATAACTCCGCTATTGCTACCAAATCCGTCCATCTCAGTAAGGAGCTGATTGAGAGTATTTTCACGCTCATCGTTAGATGAAAAACCGGCATTGCGTCCACGAGCTCGGCCCACTGCATCAATCTCGTCGATAAACACGATGCATGGAGCCTTTTCCTTGGCCTGAGCAAAGAGATCTCTCACACGACTTGCACCTACACCCACAAACATCTCCACAAAATCAGAACCGCTGATGCTGAAAAATGGGACATTGGCTTCGCCTGCAACTGCCTTTGCAAGAAGAGTCTTACCTGTGCCCGGAGGGCCCACGAGGAGAGCTCCCTTAGGGATCTTACCACCAAGAGAAGTATACTTTGTAGGGTTTTTAAGGAAATCCACAATCTCCATCACTTCTTCCTTGGCGCCATAAAGGCCTGCTACATCTTTAAAAGTCACATTGACCTTATCCTTCTCTGCAAGCTTACCTGTCGACTTGCCCACATTAAACGGATTCATGCCGCCACCAGGGCCACCGCCACCGGCTTTGTTTCCCATGCTGCGGAACATCCAGCTCCACAAAAGGATAAGAAGGATAAACGGAACTATCCAACCCAAGATCTCACCGAAGATCCTTGTCTCGTTGACCATCACCACAGGCACCTGAGACTCTTCCGGAAGTTGGGCGTTGAGTGCTGCAAATTCGCTCTCAGGGTTAAACTTGGTAGAGGTCAGGAAGGTGAAATGAGGTGACCTTGAAGGGACCTTACCTGTAACATATAGATTAGCATACTTAGCCACAGATTCAGGCTTGAGAGATACGCTACCCTTGTAGTCGTTACGGACAAACTGAATTTCTTTTACATCGCCGTCAAGAATCATCTGCTGAACCTGAGGCCACTCGATCTTCTGTGGTGGAGCACTCTGGTTCTTGAAGAGCAAGCTTCCCACTCCAAGGATAATCAAGAGATAGAAAAGCCAGCTCAGATTGATTCTGACGATTTTAACTTTAGGAGGTTTGTTATTCTTTGAATTTTGTGCCATCATTTTTAATTTTGCGACACAAATATACAACAAAAATGAGTCCACAACAGCCCCCTTCAGGCGTAATATGGTTAAATAGCGTAGTGTCAACCAATTACACCATCAGAGAGTTTCTCCCTGAGCTTGACAATTTGTCAGTCGTCGCCGCGTTGGAGCAGACAAAAGGGCGTGGACAAGGCGACCATAGCTGGCATTCGCTTCCCGGCGAGAATCTCACATTCAGCATATTGCTGAAGTTTGAAGATCTGCCGGTCGCCCAAAGCAGCCTCATCAACCACATCGTCGCCATCGGGATTCAACGGTATCTAAGCTCACGAGGCGTGCAGGCGCGCATCAAGCACCCCAACGATATCTGGGTAGGAGAGAAGAAGATCTGCGGCATCCTGATCGAAAACACTCTTCGCGAGAAGTACATCACGCATAGTATCGTCGGCATCGGATTGAACCTCAATCAAAGCAACTGGCCGGACGAGCTGCCCAATCCGGTCTCTCTCTACCAGCTCACCGGGCAGAAATATGACTTGAAGTGCGAGCTGGAGGCACTACAAAAAGAAATCTGCCGCTGCTTTGACCAATCTCAAAGTGCAGACGGCAGAGATTCTCTGCAAGAAGAATTTAAAAGGAATCTATTTTACTTATGATAGCTCTACTTCTGGGCGCTAAGTCCGGCTTCTCTGATCTTTGCGATCGCCTGTGCGGGATCTGCCGCACCGAAGACTGAACTGCCTGCAACAGCAAGCTCCACACCTGCCTCACTCACTGCAGCCGCATTGGCTTCGCCGATACCACCATCAATCTCGATAATGGCCTTGGCTCCCCTCTTCTCGATTTCCGCCTTGAGGCGAGCGACTCTGTCGATCGACTCATAGATAAACTTCTGTCCGCCAAAACCGGCAAACACAGACATGATCAGGAAGTAATCTGCCTTGCCAATGTATGGGAAGAGCTTTTCTACAGGGATGTCAGGGTTGATTGCTATGCCGGCTTTCATCCCAAGCGCATGGATTGCATCGATGTTTTTTGAGCAGTTTCTCTTTGCTGCTTCCCAGTGGAAAGAACACATCTGCACTCCGTCTGAAGCAAGTTTTTCAAACCACTTCTCAGGATGAACTACCATCAGGTGGACATCCATAGGCGCAGTAGCGATCTTAGCAATATGATCGATGACAGAAAAGCCAAACGAGATATTTGGGACGAATGTGCCGTCCATCACATCAAGGTGAATCACATCACCACATGTATTGACGAGCTGGATATCCTTCTCAAGATGAAGGAAATCAGCCGCAAGAATAGAAGGTGCGATCTGAAAAGCCATAGTATGTTTATTTATTGGTTCTGCGACGTGAGATTGCTCTCGATATCGCTGACATATTTTCTGAATACCTTATCTGTAGACATCAAGTCAGAAACAGTCACACATGAGTGGAGCACTGTAGCATGATCCTTACCTCCAATTTCCGCGCCAATGGTAGCGAGAGAGCAGTTGCTGATGAGGTTGCGGCTGAGATACATTGCAATCTGACGTGCCTGCACGATCTGACGTTTCCTTGACTTGGAAAGTAGGTCTTCTCTTGTGAGGTTGAAGTATTCGCAGACAGCAGACTGAACTTTGTCGATATTGATCTCTGTCTTGACCTCACGCACGAGATTGCCGGTGATGGACTCTGCAAGCTCCATCATATCACGCTCAGGCTGCACCGATGAGTGTGCGATCAATGAGATGAGCGCGCCTTCAAGCTCTCGGAAATTGGTCTTGATGCGAGTAGCAAGGAAATCGAGAACCTCATCAGAAATCTGCACTCCTTCTCTCTCTGCACGAGCCTTCAACATCTTGAAACGAGTGTTATAGTCAGGATGAGTCAACTGCACAGAAAGACCCCACTTAAGACGCGACAAAAGTCTCTGCTCAAAGTTCTGCATGTCCACGGGTGCTCTATCTGAAGTAAAGATGAGCTGCTTGCCGTTTAGGTGCAGATGGTTGAAAATATTGAAGAATGCGCCTTGACAACCAGGCCCCATCATATCGTGGATATCATCAACGATGAGCACATCTATCCTCATATAGAAAGCGAGAAAGTCTGTAAACTTATTACGGACGGTTGTCGCGTCGACATATTGAGTCTTGAACTCATTGCCTGTCACATAGAGCACGACAAGATCAGGATATTGCTCCTTGATTGAGATGCCTATAGCCTGAGCAAGGTGGGTCTTGCCAAGACCCGGACCTCCAAAGATAAAGAGAGGATTAAAAGTCTTGCCAGGATACATCGCAGCGCTCTTACCTGCTGTGATGCCCATCTTATTGCATGCGCCCTCTACGAGATTGTTAAAATTGAAGCTAGGAGAAAGCCTAGGATCTATCTTGACCTTCTGCACTCCCGGGATAACAAACGGACTTGGTATCTCAGAAGGCTGAGTGTTTATTGTTACGGCAGGATTTTCCGGTGTCTGGCTTGTCTGAGCGGGAACACGCATCGCCGGCTGATTTTTAACCGGGCGGATCGTGTAGACCAATCTGGCATCTTCGCCGATTACTCTCTTAAGAGTTTTTCTAAGCACACCAAGATACTCCCCTTCGATGATCTCCCTGAAGAAATCAGAAGGTACTTCGAGGGTAAGTTTTGAATCAATAAGAGAAATCGCTCGAATCGGTTCAAACCAAGTCGAGTACTGGCGAGGCTCCACTATCTGCTTGATAATCTGCAGACAATTATCCCATGCCTGAATATGATTGCTATTATTGTTCATTATTGGTTGTAAGTAGAGAAAGACACCGTCGTTCTTTCACGGTGCAAAAGTGGTGATAAAAAATGGAAAAAAAATTAATTTATGTATTGACTTTTAATTTTATTTGACATATGTTCTTTTAGCTCTCTTGAGAATATGTCAATTTTTCAACTACCTATCAGTCAATAACATACAAAGGCAAGAAAAACTTAAGTGTCTGTAATAGTGGATGTTCTTATTTTAGAATATTTATAAATAAGCAAATTAAGGTTTTTCTTGAAACAGGCTATCTGTACTACAATCTTTTCACTGTTTCACCTTCAATTTTTACTATAAAAGCATCCTTAAATTTCTTTTTAATCTCAGGATATAATTTCTTTGTTTCGTTTAAATCGACACTGACACCAAGATAATATTTATAAAGATTACCTGATTTGATCATTTTGTGCTTATGCCCTGAAAAGATAGGATCACCTTCATTGTATAGCTTGCTGCTGACCAAGACCTGGACTCCATAAAATAATACTTCGCTCGCGCTGGCCACAACCACTGCATCTGCAGGACTCGTCTCGACGGTCCTGTGTGAGAGGCTGACAGAATCATCATAGGTCTTTTTATATTCTTTGAATGCCTTGAACAAAGCTTCTGCGAGTTTATCCTTACCGGACTTCTGTTTTAAAACCGCGAGATCTTCACTATTGGAAATAAAGCCAAGTTCCACCAGGACTGAAGGCATGGCTGTCTGCCACAATACCAGGAAAGGGTCCTGCCAGATGCCTCGGTCGGTCTTTATCGGTCCAGACTTGAGATTGTTGCTGATGATCTGCGCAAACTTCATGCTTTGCTCAAGGTGAGAGTTCTGAAGGAGCATCATGAAGATATGAGACTCCGGATCTGATGGATCGTAGCCTGAATATTTGGTAGAATAGTCGTCTTCCATCGTGATCACGGCGTTTTCTCTCTTTACCACATCCATATTGTAGGCAAACAAATCTCTGTTTTTGTTTGAAGATTGGCCCAAAACATGCACAGAATAGCCATGTGGGGAAGTTTTTGCAGACGCATTGATGTGTATTGAGATAAAAAGATCACCATCGGCATCATTGGCAATCTTTGTGCGGTCTGAGAGCGCAAGTGTCCTGTCGGTCGGACGAGTCAAAACCACTTTAACATCAGGATACTCTGCCTTGATCTTGTCAGAGAGCATGGTGGCGATGTCAAAGGTAATGTTTTTCTCGTAGGTCTTTTTATCCTTGCTCACAGCACCGGGATCTTTACCACCATGACCTGCATCAATTACGACAGTTTTCAGGCCCAAATTATCGGCCTGGACGTGTGCACAAAGCAACAACGATAGGATTATACAAATTGTAGGTTTCAAAAAATAGTTCTATTTTTGTAGATTGTACGCAAATATACTAAATTTTCTCTTACTTGAGGATAGTTAGAAACATAATCACAATATTACTGCTCATCACGCTCAATCTGTGTGATCTCGACGCGCAAAGCAGACGACCTCGGCAAAGGGCCGGAGGCCAGGTCTACGGTGTGAGGGTCGAGAAGGAGGTAAAGGCACCGGATTCGCTTGCGCTGGCGCGCAGGGATTCGATCCGTCAGGTGGATTCCATCCGAAGAGCAGATTCTGTGGCTATGCTCAAAAAGAGTTCGCTTGAAAAACCGGCATTCTCTACTGCCAGCGACTCTATCATTGAAGTCTTTACCAACGGCCAGCGAAAGGCTTTCTATTATGGCGACGTGTCTGTGAAATATCAGGACATGGAGCTTAAAGCTGCCTACATGGAGTATGATATGAATTCCGGTATCGTCTATGCAAAAGGAGTCTATGATTCTCTTGAGGGAGAGTGGGTAGGTCGTCCTGAGATGACTCAGGGTGAGAAGACCTACAATATGGAGGAGGTCAAGTACAATTTCAACACCCGCAAGGCTGTCATCAAAAACATGCTGACCAACGAAGCAGACGGCATCCTTCATGGAAAAAACATCAAGATGATGGATGACCAGTCCATCAACATCACAAAGGGCAAATACACTGTCTGCGACCATGTAAACCCACACTATTACCTGGCTCTGAGCAGCGCAAAAGTGGTCCAGCATCCGACACAGAAGACAATTTTTGGTCCTGCTAACATAGTGATTGAAGATGTTTCCATCCCATTTATCGGTCTGCCGTTTGGATTTATCCCTGAACGTCCGGAGCGAGCTACGGGTCTATTGATGCCGACCTTTGGAGAAGAGGCTGCACGTGGTTTCTATATGCGAGATCTGGGTATGTACTTTGTGTTTGGAGATCACCTTGACCTGTCCGTAACCGGAGACTACTACACTCTTGGATCTTGGGGTATCGACATCAACAGCCGATATAGAGTCAATTACAAGTTCAACGGCGACTTCTCCTTTAATTATTCACATGACCAGACAGGAGAAAAAGGCACACCAAATTTCTTTGAGACCAGCAACTTCGGACTCAGGTGGTCACACACTCAGGATGCAAAGTCGCTCGGCGGCGCCAACTTCAGCGCATCAGTCAACTTCCAGAGCCCTTCCAACAATAGATACAACTCCACATCTGTCAACGAAGCACTTCAGAACCAGATTAATTCATCTATCTCTTTTTCCAAAAACTGGAACGGCCGCTTCAATCTGAGCGTCAATGCTCTTCATAGCCAGAACTCAAGAGACTCATCTTATACTTTCCAGCTTCCAAATATCACATTCTCAATGAGTACCATCTACCCATTCAAGCAAAAAAACAGAGTGGGCAAGGAGAAGTTCTACGAGAAGATTTCGTTTGGATACAATACTACTCTCCAAAACAAGATCAACTTCAAAGCTTCGGAGTTTGGTGAGATGAATCTGCTTGACAAGTTCCAAAACGGCATGACCCACAATTTCAGCATCGGTCTGCCAAATTTCCAGCTTTTCAAGTATATAAGCATCAACCCTTCGGTGAGCTACGGCATGAACTGGTTCTTCAGGAAAAATGAATATGCATATAATCCTGAGACGGATCAGGTCGAGAAACAGGAAAGCAGTCAATTCAACACTCTGGGTGTGACTCAAAACTACTCTTTCAGTACATCCATGAGCACTCGCATCTATGGTACTCTCAACTTCAAGAAGCATCGTAAGGTACAGGCCATCCGACACGTCATCTCCCCTTCTCTATCGATGTCGTTAAGTCCTGAAAAGGGTACCTATGCCAATGGTTGGCGCACACTTCAATACACTGATGCTTCCGGACAAGACAAGGAGTATCAATATAACATCTATGCCGGCCAGATGTATGCTCCACCCGGAAAGGGCCGATCTGCCACTGCGTCACTTAGCATCGGTAATAACCTTGAAGCCAAGGTCAGAGACTACGCCGACACCACCGGCACAGGCACAAAGAAAGTCAAACTCATCGACCAGCTGACACTCAATACAAGTTATAATTTCCTTGCTGACTCATTGAAGATGAGCAAGATATCGATGTCGATGTCCACTTCTTTGTTTGACAAGGTCAGCATCAGCGCCAGCGCAGGATTTGACCCTTATGCTGTCGACAACAAGGGCAAGGTCTATAATAAGTTTGCACTCGTCGCAGGACAGGGTCTGGCACGTCTGACCAACTTCAATATGTCAGCCTCATATTCCCTCAGCGGAGACGGTAAAATCGAAGGAAACGACGGAAGCAAATCCTCCGCAAGCGGATCTTCTTCGTTGTATCAAAGAAACTACTACCATCCGGTCACCGGAGAATACATCCCTAGCGGCTGGCTTTACTACACCAATCCTAATGTGCCATGGTCCGTCAACTTCAGCGCCTCGTTTACGATGAACAAGGGCTACCAATATGACGCCCAGGCAGACAAGTTAAACACCAAAAACAGATACATGGCGACACTAAGCGCCAACGGCAATCTCAAGCTCACGCCTAAGATGTCGATTCAGGCAACCACAGGTTTTGACTTTATCGCCAAAAGGATAACCACGACGCAAATATCCGCAACATACGATCTACACTGTTTCAATATCTCAGTGCAATGGGTGCCTGTCGGAACCTGGAAGTCATATTCATTCCGCATCGCAGCCAATGCCGCCGCTCTTGCCGACCTGCTCAGGTTTAGAAAGAGTGACAGTTTCTGGGATAATTAGAAATCTTTTGCTATATTTGCTGCATCAAACTGATCTGAGATCTTCAGATCCACAAACAATCAACTAATATGGCATATCGACTATTCGAGCTCAGCACTATGGATAGAAGCCAGCTCGAAGCAATTGCAAAAGACTACAAACTTAACGGTATCAAAAAGCTTGACAATGAGCACTTAGCCTATGCAATCCTAGACGCACAGGCACATGAGGAGTCGGTCAAGCCTGAACCAGAAAAACCTAAGGCCAAAAGAGGCCGCCCTGCAAAGAAAGTACAAGCAGCTGCAGAGCCAGCTGCTCAAGATACCAAGGAAGAGCCTAAAGCAGAAGCCCCTGCTGCTGCTCCTAAGAAGCGCGGACGCAAGCCTAAGGCTGCCGCTGTCGTGGAAGAGGCATCTGCAGTGCCGGTAGCTGAAGTAAAAGCTGAAGCACCTGCAGTAAAAGAAGAGTCTCCGGCTGTAGAGGTAAAGGAAGAAGTTACTCCTGAGAAAAAGGTTAAGAACCTTGCCAAGCAAGCCCAGGAGATCATAAAGGAATCCAAAAACAAAGGACAGAAGCAAGCTAAGAAACAGGAAGCACAAGCCCCTGCTCAAGAGCCTGCAGCACAGACCCCGACACCACAGCAGCCTCAGCAGCAACCAAAGCAGAAACAGCCGCAGCCGCAGAAGCCACGCATCCAGTATGAGGGCACTGTGGAGGCTACAGGTGTGCTCGAAATCATGCCTGACGGCTATGGTTTCCTCCGCTCTTCGGACTACAACTATCTCAATTCACCTGACGATATCTATGTATCCCAGCAGCAGATCAAGCACAACGGTCTCAAGAGCGGCGATACAGTCAAAGGTGAGATCAGACCTCCTCGCGAAGGTGATAAATATTTCCCTCTGGTCAGCGTAAAGAGCG
>CALEJC010000188.1 GCA_937898205.1 uncultured Bacteroidales bacterium | reverse complement strand
TTGCATGTGTTAAGCCTGCCGCTAGCGTTCATCCTGAGCCAGGATCAAACTCTTCTTTGTATATTTTTTATACTTCTAGCTCGATCTCTGACTTTACTTAATTTCCAAAGAAATTAACGCTCTCGTTTTATTGTTTCTCGGTACTTGCTTGTACTTTCCTATTCAGTCTTTTCAATGAACTTTTCAATTTTGGCGTAAAAAAAACAGCCTTGCGACTGATGCCAAACCCATTCTCGTTGTTTGGGATTGCAAAGGTAGTCATTAATTTTGATTCTGCAAATCTTTTTTAAAAAATTTTTAAAAAACCTTTCAAATGAGCTACTGTTGTGTTCCCGTCGTTGTTTGGGATTGCAAAGGTAGACATTATTTTTAAACCTGCAAACTTTTCTGCAAACTTTTTTCACTCTTAGATTATTGCTCGCAGATACACCTTATTATATAGAAAATTGCTATTTTTACAAAAAATAAAGATCCATGAACGCATTAGGAAATATACTATGGCTTCTCCTGGGAGGCTTTATTGTCGCACTAATCTACTTTGTAGTGGGATTACTTTTTATGATTACCATCATTGGCATCCCGTTTGGTGTCCAACTTTGGAAATTTGGTGTTTTTGCTCTCTTCCCTTTTGGCAAGCAGGTTGTGAGCGGGCCCAACGACTCCGGATGCCTGAGCATTTTTATGAATGTGCTATGGTTTGCACTTGGCTGGTGGGAGATTGCTGTGACCCACTTGACATTCGGGATCATCTGCTGTATCACCATAATCGGCATCCCGTTTGGCGTCCAGCATTTCAAAATGGCACTTCTGTCAATATTTCCGTTTGGAAAGCTAATACAAACATCATAAAACAAAAAAGGATGGCCTCTCGGTCATCCTTTTTTGTACTCCAATCAAATCGCTATTACCAGCGATCCTCTGAAGATACAGTGAGTTTCTTACGACCATGTGCGCGACGAGCTGCAAGAACTCGACGGCCGTTTGGTGTGCTCATACGCTCGCGGAAGCCATGCTTGTTGACTCTCTTGCGATTTGAAGGTTGATATGTCCTTTTCATTATTCTATTTTTTTAATTTTCGATTTGGGAGGGCAAAGGTAATCTTTTCCTATCTCAATTACAAATTTTTCTGCAAAATAATCATCTTTCTGCCATTCGGACAGGCTCCAAACGCGAATATTCTCTCTTTTTAAATGACTTTTTTTCAATAAATTGGATATCTCCTCTTCAATATTGCCCCCTTTGAGGTACAAAATACTGCGATTGAATTTGCCTTCTACCCAAGGATAAAAGTTTTCCAGAGACGTTACAGCCCTTGAAACGACCCAATCAAAGGTCTGAGGAAGACTCTCAACGCGTGCGTTTACACAAGTAACATTGGCAAGGCCCATTGCTTCGGCAACAGAGGAAGCAACCTTAATCTTTTTACCGATAGAGTCACAAAGAGTAAAGCTGGCTTCAGGAAACTCCATCGCAAGAGGGACTCCGGGGAAACCACCTCCTGTCCCCACATCAAGTATAGTAACATCACCTTCTCTCCAAGCTTTTTCTCCATAAAAGATCTTGAGATACTGCGCAATCGCAAGTGAGTGCACCACATGATGAGCATAGACATTGTCTATGTCCTTGCGCGAAATTACGTTAATCTTCTCATTCCACTCCTTATAGAGTTCTACCAGTTTATTATAACGATCATTCATCTTCTACCGATTTCATATTATCAATCAGGGCCTTGGCCCTTCTGATGCGGGTACGCACAGTATTGAGCTCCAGACCAAGTTCCTCTGCAATCTCCTTATACTGCATGGCTTCGATGAGTCTTTTGCGTGCCACCTCCCGATATAGTTCCGGCAAAGCTTCAACACAGGCAAGAAGTTTCTCCTCATCCTCGTCCTTTATAATATGGTCAAGCGCAGTTACCGATCCGTCATCAATATTATCAATTTCCGGCAACATGCTGACTCCGCCATCATCAAAGGAGACAAATTTACTTTGGGCGCGACCTTCCGAATCCAGCACATCCAGGGCTGTATTTTTGGCAATAACCTTCAACCAGGTGGCAAACTGACTCTTTGAAGGGTCAAAACTACCTATCTGCCGGAAAGCTTTTTCAAAACTTCTTGAGCAGATATCATCCACAAAAAACTCATCAAGACCATGAATAGTGGAAGATATGTAGCGTCTTAAAGAGACAACATTGGTATCCCAGAGCTGCGTAAATGCCGTTCCGTCACCAATAATCGCCCTACGGATAAGTTCATCAATGCGCGTCAAGCCAGGTTTTTCCATAACTACATTCAACTGTAAGAGGCACAGAGAGCTGCAATACGTTTTCCATCTCCTGCACCAATATATTTCTAACCACATCTATTTCTTGCTGAGGCACTTCCAGAAGGAGTTCGTCATGTATCTGAAGCACCATGCGAGCGCGAAGCCCCTTCTCTCTAAGTGTGCGGTCCACAGCAATCATTGCAAGCTTGATAATGTCTGCCGCCGACCCCTGGATCGGAGCGTTAACCGCATTTCGTTCGGCGAATGCGCGCAGATTGGCGTTGCTCGAATTGATATCCGCGATGTAACGGCGACGCCCGAATATCGTCTGCACATAGCCATTGGCCTTGGCAAATTGAAGCGTCTCATCGATAAACCTGCGGATCGAAGGGAAAGACTCAAAATAGTCGTCAATAATCTTCTTTGCCTCTGTGCGCGAGCAATGCAACCTCTGGCTGAGGCCAAATGCAGAGATTCCATACATGATGCCGAAGTTGGCAGTCTTGGCAACTCTACGGTGGTCAGCATTTACTTCTTCCAGCGGGATATTAAAAATCTTGGCGGCAGTAGCACTATGCACATCCTGTCCCGAGCGGAATGCTGAGATCAGATGCTCGTCGCCACATAGATGCGCCATCAAGCGAAGCTCAATCTGGGAATAGTCCGCAGACATCATCACAGCATCGGCATCTTGGGCGACAAATGCCTTGCGGATTTTGCGGCCTTCCTCCGTACGGATCGGAATGTTCTGAAGATTTGGATTGGAAGAAGACAGACGCCCGGTCGATGTAAGAGCCTGATTGAAGCTTGTGTGCACACGGCCATCGCGGGGCGAGATATAACTTCCAAATGGCTCTATATAGGTAGAAAGCAGTTTCTTGAGTCCACGATAATCCAGGATCGCGTCGATAATCGGGCTTTTATCAGAGAGTTCTGAAAGGGTCTGCTCGTCAGTCGGCCACGAGCCGGTCCGAGACTTCTTTGCTCTTGGATCCAGCTTGAGCTTCTCATATATGAGCACGCCTAGCTGCTTAGGTGAAGACAGATTAAGCGACGGCTCTCCTGTGATCTCCCTGACAAAGGCTTCTTTCTCGGAGATGCGACTGCGCAGATCATCAGCAAACTCTGCCAACGAATTGATGTCCACCTTTACTCCAACCTGCTCCATGCGCGCAAGGACTGAGATCAACGGCTCTTCTATATCTGCATACAGCTTTGCAAGAACCGGAACGGACTCTATCTCGGCATTTAGTTTCTCATATATATCCAAGACTGCTCCGAGCTCTCTTCCATAATCTCTGCTCTGAGATTCAGCCTCTTCGGCATCAAATAAGGAAGCTTGCTCAACTTGGTCCTCACCCTCCAAAGAGATGCCAAGATATTGCTCCGCCAGGGCTTCAAGACTATGATTACGTTCAGGATTGAGAAGGTAGTGCATGATTTCCAGATCATACAACCTGCCACGGAGGACCAAACCACGGTCCGCAAGAGCCTTGAGGATTGGCTTGACGCCGGAGCCGATCTTGGAAATCTTCTCATCTGCGAGGAGCCGGGCAAAGCTCCCCACCGGAGCATGTGTCCACTGGTCCCGGTGGGCAATATAAAGCTCGGACTCCTCCAGGAGGATAGACACCGACACTGCAGGAGCAAAGCTTTCAAGCGGCACTTGCGCCAGAGCCTTTAAAGCAGGTTGCGGCTCCACTGCCGGCGCGAACAAGCCTGCCCCGGACATGTCCGGAGCATCCTTACCGCTGATCTTGCGCACG
>CALEJC010000187.1 GCA_937898205.1 uncultured Bacteroidales bacterium | reverse complement strand
CAAGGCCACTCCTATCAACCTCACCAACCATGTCTACTTCAACCTCAACGGCAAGGGCAGCGTGCTCCGTCACTTCCTCAGACTCAACGCTTCCGAGTATCTTCCTACAGACGACACCCTCATCCCTTGCGGAGAGAGCGAGGCTGTGGCCGGCACTCCTATGGACTTTGTCTGCCCTAAGACTCTTGGCAAGGACATCAAGAAGGACTTCCCTGCCCTCAACTATGGCAAGGGTTATGATGCTTGCTGGGTAATCGACGGTTACACTCCTGGTCAGCTTCAGGAAGCAGCAGAGCTCTACTCAAACCACAGCGGAAGAACTCTGAAGGTTTATACTACTCAGCCGGGCGTGCAGGTCTACACAGCCAACTGGATGGAAGGTTGCCCTGTGGGCAAGAAGGGTCGCATCTATCACGACTACTGCGCTGTGGCTCTTGAGTGTCAGCATTTCCCTGACAGCCCTAATAAACCTGAGTACCCTAGCACAATCCTTAAACCAGGCAAGAGATTCCAGGAAGCAATCATCTTTGCTTTCGGCGTAAAAGAATAAAGCATGAAGCAATACTTAGATCTACTTCAACGCATTATGGATACCGGGGTGATCAAGACTGACCGCACCGGTACCGGTACTAAAAGCGTCTTTGCTCACCAGATGCGCTTTGACCTCAATGAGGGATTTCCCCTTCTGACGACAAAAAAGGTACACTTGAGGTCGATTATCCACGAGCTGCTCTGGTTTATCAAAGGTGACACCAACATCAAATATCTGCAAGACAATAAAGTCACCATCTGGGACGAATGGGCAGACGAGAACGGCGACCTTGGCCCTGTCTACGGCCACCAATGGCGCAGCTGGCCTGCTCCTGACGGACGCAAGATCGACCAGCTCAGGGATGTGATCGAGATGATCCGCAATCATCCCGACTCACGTCGAATGCTCGTATGTGCCTGGAATCCGGGCGAAATCGACAAGATGGCATTGCCTCCTTGCCACTGCCTTTTCCAGTTTTACGTGGCCGACGGCAAGCTTTCATGCCAGCTCTATCAAAGAAGCGCGGACACCTTCCTTGGCGTGCCGTTTAATATCGCTTCCTATGCCTTGCTGACTATGATGATTGCTCAGGACTGCGGATTGGGTCTCGGAGAGTTTATCCACACGACAGGAGACACCCACATCTACCTCAATCACTTTGATCAGGTCCGCGAGCAGCTCTCGCGCAGTCCGCGCGCTCTTCCAAAGATGAAGCTCAACCCAGAGGTAAAGAGCGTATTTGATTTTAAATATGAGGATTTTACTCTTGAGGAGTATGACCCATGGCCGGCAATCAAAGCACCGGTTTCTGTATAGTTATGGAGAAATGTATTATTGTTGCTGTCGCTGACAACGGAGCTATCGGAATCAATGGCACCATGCCTTGGCACATCAGCGAAGAACTCAAATATTTCAAGAAGACTACAATGGGTTGTCCTGTGATTATGGGCAGGACAACCTTTGAGTCTTTGGGCAAAGCCCTTCCCGGCAGGAAGAACATTGTCCTCACAAGCAGAGATATCGACTGTGAAGGCGTGGTAAAAGTGAGTTCTTTTGAAGAAGCTTTTGCCGCCTGTGAGAATGTGGAAAAATGTTTTGTGATCGGCGGAGCCAGCGTCTATGCCAAATTGGTGGATCAGGTTGACAGACTGTATATTACAGAGGTACACACCACAATAGTTGATGCAGATGCATATTTTCCGAAAATAAATTGCGATATTTGGCAGGAAATATCTCGATCCGAGCGTTTTAGGGACGAAAAAAGCGGGTTGGAATATGAATTTGTAGTGTACGATAAGAAGTAATTTTTAAAATCGGTTAGTAGTGGCAAATAGAGAAACTTTTGGCAGCAACAAAGTTGCCATCCTTGCTATGGCCGGCTCAGCTATTGGTCTTGGAAATATATGGAGATTTCCATATATGGCGGGCCAGAACGGCGGAGCAGCTTTTATTATCATTTATATCATCTCTTGTTTTCTGCTTGCAGTTCCTATCCTCATGTCTGAGACAATTATCGGACACAGGACTCATCAGAACACATTCGGAGCGATGAAAACCCTTGCTCCCGGGACAAAATGGCGCTGGCTGGGTCTGCTTACCGTGGTTTCTCCTTTTATTATCCTATCCTACTACAGCGTGGTCGGCGGATGGTCTATAGATTTTCTCTATAGAAGCGTCTTCGAGGGTTTCAAGCTCTCTGATGGTCAGCTTCAGGGCACACCTTTTGGCTCCTTCATCTCTTCTACCTGGGGTCCTATCATCTGCCACACAGTGTTTTCTCTTCTTTGCGTGGTGGTGGTTTCTGCCGGAGTCAAGTCTGGTATTGAGAAGTTCAACAAGATCTGTATGCCGATGCTCTTTGTGCTGATCATCCTGATCTTGATTTTCTCTGTTTCTCTTCCGGGAGCTTCTGCCGGCATCGATTATATGCTCAAGCCTGATTTTTCCAAGATCACCGGTCCTACCGTGGCTGCTGCCGTGGGCCAGAGTTTCTTCTCTCTCTCGCTTGGCGTGGGCACTATCCTGATATATTCGTCTTATATCAAGAGCAAGGAAAATATCCTGAATTCCGGCATCGGCACTACCGCTTTTGACCTGACCTTTGCACTTCTCGCAGGTTTTGCCGTGATGCCGGCCGTGTTTGCCGCAGG
>CALEJC010000186.1 GCA_937898205.1 uncultured Bacteroidales bacterium | reverse complement strand
GACCGTCCGCTATTCAGCGACGACGAAGACAGCAGTCCGGGCTGGAGCGGCTTCGGAAGCAGAAACAGTTTTGGATTTGGCAGCAGAAGCAGCGCAGGCGCAAGGTCAGGCAGCAGTTCGCCTTATGGCGCCAGCAGCAAAGTCAGCTACTTCAAGAGCACTCCAAAGGCAGGCACAACCGCAATCATCAAGACACCGCCCAAGACGACTCTTCCTGTAATCGACAAGAACTTCCAGGAATGTCCTATGACAGATCTGCGTGTAGGGATGCGCATCGAGCACAACCGCTTCGGTGCAGGCACTATCATCGACCTGAGCGGCAGAGCGCCCGACATGAAGGCGAATATTGAGTTTGATCAGCACGGTAAGAAGCTTCTCATCTTGAAGTATGCCAAGCTCCGCCCGTTGAAATAGATTAGTAACCTAGCTCTTCAAGAGTTTTCTCGTGGCCTTCGCGAGCTACCCAAGCGAGGCAATCAGTCAGCAATCTCACATTAAATCCGGCATTCTTCAAGTCGGAGAATGTGTTGCGCACACAGAACTCTGTCGCGATGCCGCAGACGCAGACTTCCTGAACATCAAGGAGTTGCAGCACCTCGACAAGCGACTGCCCTGCCTGATTGACGCCCTCAAAGCCTGAATACTGCTCCACTGCCACATCGCAGCCTTTGTCAAAGCAGAGCTCTTCGCTGACAAATGGCTGAAGAGCAGAGTGGATCTCCGCGCCATGAGTCCCGGCGACGCAGTGACTTGGCCAGGTGCCACCGTTGTCGGTAAATGAGCTGTGGTTTCCGGGGTGATAATCGCGCGTAAACAACACAGGGCCATCAAAAGACTCAATAAAGTTTACTGTCCTGGCCACTGCTTCCTCGGCGTTTTCACAAGCGAGTGAACCGTCGATGAAATCATACTGCATATCCACCACAACAAGGGCGGAAGAAGTCATGGAACTCATACCTTAAAAGCTTTAATTTCCTTAACCAATCTGTTGATTATACTGTTTTTGAGATTATACAAATCATCAGAAATATCGACCTTATAATAGTGCGGATTGATCAGACGTCTCTCGCTCGGGCTGAACATAGACAGCACCTCAGCATGATAGGCCTTTTTCTGTGCAAGGGAGTAGCGCTCGTCACATCGCTCGCCACCCTTCATCACCAGAGTCTGAAGAGGTTTGGCGTTGTATTCGCCAGGAAGAAAAGTCTTGTATTTATAACGGTCAAACTCGTCGCAGACAGTAAACTCCTCTCCTGCCTCGATGGCTTTGCTGAGAGAGTCTCCACGCAAGCAAGTGACATCGACCTTATAGATATTGCCCTTCTCAGAATCATTCTTCATGATGCGGTAGGTCTGCTGGAAACCCGGATTGATGACCTTGATTTTATCCTCTGACATCTTCATCACGGCTTCGCCACCTATCTCGACAAGTTTGTACACATTTCCGAAGCAAGGAGCTGCCTTGCTTGTCGCAATCGCATCACCCACTCCATAGCTATCGATGCGCGCGCCCTGACGCTCAAGATCTGCAATGAGATATTCATCAAGCGAATTGGTGGCAAATATCTTACATCCTTTGAGGCCGTGATCATCAAGGATTTTCCTCACCTCGACAGAAAGATATGCAAGATCTCCGCTATCGAGTCTCACACCATAGCCGGGAGCATAGTCATCGTCGATAGCATTTTCTTTGAATGCCCGTATCGCATTGAGCACTCCACACTTAAGAGTGTCATAGGTATCGATGAGCATAATCAGTGACTCTCCCCTATGTGTCTTGATATAGTCGCTGAACGCATGAAATTCACCCTCCACAGAACATCCGTATGAGGTCACATAACTGTGAGCCATCGTGCCGGTAGAGCCAAACTCACACATCACGCCCGTCATGATATTGGAGGTGCTGGCACAGCCGGCGATGATTGCAGCCTTGGCTCCGTAAACTGCAGCCCACGGGCCGTGTGCACGGCGAGAGCCAAATTCGCTCACAGGGTGATTGGTTGCACGGCACACGCGAGAAGCCTTGGTCGCCACTGCCATCTGATGGTTCATGATGCAGAGCATCGGAGTTTCAAGCACCTGAGCCTCGATGAGAGGAGCCTCAACGATGATGATAGGCTGGTTGGGAAATGCGATCTCTCCCTCTCTCATCGCATAGACATTGCCGGTAAACTTCATCGAACTCAGATAGCTTCTGTACTCGGCATATTCCTCTCCCGGAAGGAAACGCTCAAAGAAGTCCGGCTCCATCCGGCCGAGGGACTGTATCATCTCCAACACTTCCTCAACACCACTCACTACAGCCCAGTTGTTGTTTTCCGGAGCTTTGCGATAGAAAAGATTAAAGATGGCCATAGTGTCTTTACGGCCACAATCATAAAAGGATTTTCCCATTGTATACTGGTACTTATCCGAGCAATAGGCAACATTAAACATATTCACTAGCAATTTCTTAGCACTCTAAGCAGGTTTCCCGAAGCGATCTTCTCGCAATCTTCATCGCCAAACCCGCGAGTCCGAAGTGCATCAAATATCAAGGCAAATTTAGAAATATCTTCCAGACCATCGGCAGTCAGCTCGATGCCGTCGTAGTCAGTACCGATGCCGACATGGTCGATTCCGGCCACCGAGACGGCGTGTTCTATGTGGTCGACCACCTTCTCCACAGAAGGGCGTGGCAGC
>CALEJC010000185.1 GCA_937898205.1 uncultured Bacteroidales bacterium | reverse complement strand
GAAGAATTGTCCCAGGATCTCAGGCCTGCGGCAGACCACGGCTTCGCCAAACAGCGCTCCCACTTTTGTGCCGCCGATGTAAAACACATCACACAGGCGGACGATGTCTTCCAGAGTCACATCATAACCGGGCGAAGCCAGGCCGTAGCCCAGGCGAGCGCCATCCATGAAGAGCGGAATCCCTGCGTCTGCGCAGACTGTGCTCAAGTCCACAAGCTCTTCGAGCGAATACAAAGTGCCATATTCAGTGGGGTTTGAGATGTATACGAGGCCTGGTGCAACCATGTGCTCATAGGTGTCGTCAGCATAGAAATTATTGATGTATTCTTCTACTTCTTCTGCAGACAGCTTGCCGTCGTGCTGAGGAAGTGCAAGGATCTTATGTCCGGTGGCTTCGATTGCTCCTGACTCGTGTACATTGATGTGTCCGGTCTCAGCCGCGATGACACCTTCGTGACGAGCGAGGATGGCATCTATCACTGTTGCGTTGGTCTGAGTGCCTCCAACTAAGAAATGTACCGCAAGGTCTTCTCTTGCACAGGCTTTTCTGATGGCTTCCTTTGCTCTTTGGCAATAGTGGTCTTGTCCATAACCGACCGTTGCTTCAAGGTTGGTTTCTTGCAGTCTTTGGAGGATTTTGGGGTGTGCCCCTTGCATATAATCGCAGTCAAGATAAATCATGTGAGTATTTTTTAAAATTCTATCGCAAATATGCATAATTATGAGCAATGTTTTGTTAAATTTGTGAAATATTCGATATAAAACCATAACCATACAATAATGAAATCGATCGCTAAAACTTTACTAGGCCTATGTGCTGCCGCACTTGTGTCTTGTGGCCAGCCTGAATCTCAGGAAAACAAGTTCTACACTCTTAAAAACGATGCAGGTATGGAAGTCAAAATCACCAACTTCGGTGGTCGTGTAGCTTCTATCATCATACCTGACAGGGATGGTGTCAAGAGAGATGTTGTGCTCGGATTTGACAATGTCGAGGATTACTATCCTGAAAACAATCAGACAGACTTCGGTGCGTCTATCGGCCGTTATGCCAACCGCATCAACGACGGTAAGTTTACTCTCGATGGCGTAGACTATCAGCTTCCTATCAATAACTTCAACCATTGTCTTCACGGCGGCCCTACCGGCTGGCAGTATCAGCCATATAGCGTAGTGGAAGCGACAGACAATGTGCTCAAGCTGAAGATCGTTTCTCCTGATGGTGACAACAATTTCCCTGGTGAGGTTACTGCCTATGTGACTTATACTCTCACAGACGACAACAAGATCGATATAGCCTACGAAGCCACTACCACGGCTCCTACGATCATCAATATGACCAACCACGCCTACTTCAACCTTGCAGGCGACCCTGCAGGACATAGCATAGTTGATGATTATCTTTATGTCAATGCTTCTGCCTATACTCCGATTGACTCGACCTGCATGACTTCAGGCGAGATTGCTCCTGTGGCAGGTACCCCATTTGATTTTACAACTTCTCACAAGGTTTCGGATATGATTGATGACAGAACCAACGAGCAGATCGTAAACGGCAATGGTTATGATCATAACTGGGTTCTTGATACTAATTGCGATATCAACGAAGTAGCTGCAAAACTCTACTGCGAGAAGACCGGCATCAGCGTGACTGTATATACAGACGAGCCTGGAATTCAGGTTTATACAGGTAATTTCCTTGACGGAACAGTTACCGGCAAGGGCGGTGTGGTGTATAATCAGAGATCAGGCATCTGCCTCGAAACACAGCATTATCCGGATAGTCCAAATAAGGCTGACTGGCCATCAGTGGTTCTCCGTCCGGGTGAGACCTACACCAGCCATTGTATCTATGCTTTTGATGTGAATTAATAAACTAAAACAATAATTATGAGTATCTTAGATTGGATTGTAATTGCGATATTCGTGGCAGCCATGGTATGGATTGTGCTGGATGTTGCAAAGAAGAAAAAAAACAATTCTTCAGATTATTTCCTTAGCGGACGCGATGCGACCTGGATTGCAATCGGAGCCTCGCTCTTTGCTTCCAACATCGGTTCAGAACACCTTATCGGTCTTGCCGGCTCAGGAGCTTCAAGCGGTATGGCAATGGCTCACTGGGAGATTCAGGGATGGATGATTCTCATCCTTGCATGGGTATTTGTACCTTTTTATGAGAGAAGCATGGTTTATACCATGCCTGAGTTCCTTGAGAAAAGGTATAACAAGACTTCCCGCAAGATTTTGACATATATATCTCTGATCAGCTATGTACTCACAAAGGTAGCTGTAACCGTATATGCCGGCGGTCTTGTGTTCCAACAGGTGTTTGGCATTGAGTCGATCACAGTATTCGGCGCGCAGATAGATTTCTTCTGGGTGGCTGCAATAGGTCTTGTGGTAATCACTGCAATATATACCGTTGTCGGTGGTATGGAGTCGGTGCTCAAGACTTCTGTACTCCAGACTCCAATCCTTCTCATAGGATCTATCGTGATACTCATACTCGGTCTTAAAGAACTCGGCGGATGGGATATCATGATGAAGATTTGTGATGTTCAGCCTGCATACGAGGGCGCACAAGGCTCGATGAGCTCTTTGATGAGACCTCTCAATGATCCGCAATATCCTTGGCTCGGTGCCCTTGTAGGCTCCGCTATCATCGGTTTCTGGTATTGGTGTACCGACCAGTTCATCGTTCAGAGAGTGCTTTCAGGCAAGGACGAGAAGCAGGCCAGAAGAGGTGCTATCTTTGGTGCTTATCTCAAGCTTCTTCCTGTATTCATCTTCCTCATTCCGGGTATGATAGCATTTGCTATCGCAACTGCTGCCAACGATCCGGGAAGTGCACTTTATGGCACAAAGCTTGGTGCCGACCTTGCACCTGTCCTTGAAAACGCTGATGTGGCATTCCCTCTTCTTGTGGCTAAACTTCTTCCGGCCGGTTTCAAGGGAGTTGTTGTATGCGGTATCCTTGCTGCATTGATGTCTTCTCTTGCATCGCTCTTCAATTCGTCAGCAATGCTTTATACCATCGATGTATATAAGCCAAAGCATCCTGAGGCAAGTGAGCAGAAGCTTGTGTCTGTAGGTCGTGTTGCAACCGTTGTTATTGTGACTCTCGGTATCCTCTGGATTCCTATCATGAAGAAGATAGGTGATGTGCTCTATCTCTATCTTCAGGATGTGCAGTCAGTACTCGCTCCGGGCATCGCTGCTGCGTTCCTCATCGGTATCTGTTGGAAGAAAGCTACTCCTAAGGGTGGTCAGTGGGCACTTATCTCCGGTCTTGCGATCGGTATTACCCGTCTTGCAGCCAAGATCATCTATACAGGTAACGAAGCTGCGACAAGTAATATCTTCAAGACAGTATTCTTTGATTTCAACTGGCTGTATTTCTGCGGCTGCATGTTTGTCTTCTGCTGCCTTGTATGTATTGTTGTCAGCCTCTTTACAAGGAAGCCTTCTGCAGAGCAGATCCAGGGTCTCTGTTTCGGAACTTCTACTCCTGAGCAGAAAAAGAAATCAAGAGCTAGCTGGAACAAGTGGGATATCGTACACACTGTCATTATCCTTGGTATCACAGTAGCATCCTATATTTATTTCTGG
>CALEJC010000184.1 GCA_937898205.1 uncultured Bacteroidales bacterium | reverse complement strand
TGATGGTCTCGCCCTCATAATCAAACTCACTCAGACACCAGGCACAGAACTTCTCGGCATCATCCACAGGGAGGCGCACCATGGTGTAAAACGCACCCATAGGAGTCGGAGTGTAGACTCCCGGAATCTTATTCAGACCATCAACAAGGAAGTTTCTGCGTCTTAGGTACTCTTCATAGACCTGATCGAGGTACTCATGAGGGGTACTGAGCGAAGCTTCTGCAATCACCTGTCCCACAAGAGGCGGACTCAGGCGGGCCTGACAGAACTTCATCACCGCTTCGCGGATCTCGCGGTTCTTGGTAATGAGCGCGCCGATGCGGATGCCACATTCGGAATACCTCTTGGACACCGAGTCAATCAAGACAACATGGTCTTCTATCCCTTCAAGGTGGAAAGCCGAGATATATGGCTGCTTGGTGTAGATAAACTCGCGATAAACCTCGTCAGAAAGCAGATAGAGGTCATATTTCTTGACCAGATCTCGGATCTGGTTCATCTCATTGCGGGTATACAGATAGCCTGTCGGATTGTTTGGATTGCAGATGAGGATAGCCTTGGTCTTCTCGTTGATCTGCTCCTCAAACTTCTCGATTGGAGGAAGTCTGAATCCGTCTTCGATGGAAGTGTGCACCGGCCTGATCACCGCACCGCAGCTGATGGCGAATGCCATATAGTTGGCGTAGGAAGGATCGGTCACTATGATCTCATCACCAGGGTTAAGGCAAGCCATGTAGGCAAACATCACCGCCTCCGAGCCGCCGGCCGTAATGATAATCTCATCAGGAGAGAGGTCAATGCCATAGTCAGCATAGTAGCTGACCATCTTTGTGCGGAGCGAGAGATGCCCCTGCGAAGGGCTGTATTCGAGGATTTCACGATCCAGAGACCTTACCGCATCAAGGGCACATTCTGGAGTCTTGATATCGGGCTGACCAATATTCAGATGGTATACATGGATACCGTTGCGCTTGGCTGCATCGGCATACTTCGCCAGCTCCCTGATGGGCGAGAGCGGCATATTCTGAGCTCTCTGTGAAATCTTCATACTCTATCCGTAATATTCTTTATACCACTTTGCAAACGCCCGGAGGCCTTCGCGAAGCGAAGTTGAAGGCTTGAAGCCGAAGTCGCGCTCAAGAGCGGAGGTGTCTGCAAATGTCACCGGCACATCGCCTGGCTGCATTGGCACAAGCTCTTTGTGCGCTTCAAAATCATAGTCTCGCGGAAGCACCTCAGCAGCAATGAGTTCTTCCTGGAGTATAGTTACAAAATCCAAAAGGTTTTCCGGCTGATTGTTTCCGATATTATACACTGCATAAGGCGGCACTGGGAGTCCGTCCTCACCTGTCTTTTTGGCCGGAGCTTTCTGCATTACTCTGATCACGCCTTCCACGATATCGTCTACATAGGTAAAGTCACGCTTGCAGTTGCCGTAGTTGAATATCTGGATCTTATCGCCTTTGACGAGTTTATTGGTAAAACCGAAATAGGCCATATCCGGGCGACCGGCCGGGCCGTAGACCGTGAAGAATCGGAGTCCTGTAGACGGGATATTGTAGAGCTTACTATAGGCGTGAGCCATCAGCTCGTTGCTTTTCTTAGTCGCTGCATAAAGAGAAACAGGGTTATCTACTTTATCATCAGTCGAGTACGGCACTTTCTTGTTTGAGCCGTAGACCGAGCTGGAAGATGCATAGACAAGGTGCTCTACCCCACCCTCATATTGCTCGTATGAGTGACGGCAAGCCTCAAGGATATTATAGAAGCCTATGAGATTTGCTTCGATGTAGGCATCTGGATTGGTGATGCTGTAGCGCACACCTGCCTGAGCTGCGAGGTTTACGACGACCTGAGGTTTATATTCCGCAAATGCATTATCAATCAACTGCTTGTCAGCGATATTTCCTTTTATGAAGTGGAAGTCCTGATACTGCGACAACTCTTTAAGACGCTCTTCTTTGAGACGGACATCGTAGTAGTCGTTCATATTGTCGATGCCGACTACGGTAACAGGGGCCATTTTTTTGAAAATGGCTTTAACCAAATAACTGCCGATAAATCCGGCTGCTCCTGTTACTAAAACCGTCATCTCTAAACAAATCTTGCTCCGTCGTCTGTTTTGCAGAAATGAATCTCAAAAGTCTGCTCATACTCTGGGAACATCCTTAAATATTCCGTAGTTATCTGCTCCTTAATCTGCTCTTTCTTGGCTGGATCCACAAGCGCAATGCATGCTCCCTTGAAGCCCGCGCCGCTGAATCGTCCGCCGTAGACGCCATCTGTCTGGCGCATGATATTGTATATCGCGATCAGCTCCTCGCTGCCACATTCGTAGTTTTTGATCGAGCTCTCGCAACTTTCAAAGCACAGCTGGCCGAAGAGCTTCATATTGCCTGTCTCCCAAGCGGTTACGCCCTTGCGCACACGCTTATATTCGCTATAGAAATGCTCTGCTCTGCGGGCAAATCGAGGCGGCATCTTGTCTTTGGTGAGCTCGTATGTCTCCTTAGGGATATCGCGGAGATAGGTCTTATCAAAGCCTTTGAGCGGCATACCGGTGTAGGCCATCATATTCCAGGCGGCAGTCTTGCACTCCGCTACGCGAAGGTTATAGTCACTGCTGACAAGGTTCCTAGTAAGACCGGAGAAGATGATTGCCAGTTCAAATTCCGGCGCCCTCGGGCTCTTTTTGATCACTCTATACTGCTCGGAGTCGGTATCAAGGAAGAGTAGCGAATCCTTCTCGCCCAGCACGATGCACGACTGGTCGAGGATGCCGTTGGTAAGGCCGATGTACTCGCGCTCAGCCTGACTGGCTACCTTAATCACCTCCATCTTGGTGAGGTGGATGTCATTTGCCTTGGCAAGCGCCATCACATAGGCAATCAGCACAGCGGCGCTACTGGAAAGGCCACCCACAGGAAGACTTCCTTTAATCTCGCCTTCAATGCCACGCTTGAGTTCAAAACGCTTCTTCAGGGCATATTTTGCGCCGCGGGCATAATCGCCCCAATTACCTTCTTTAACCTGGGTCGGCTTGGTCACATCAAAAGTTATCTCCCCGTCGAAGGTAAGTCCCTTGAGGTGGACAGTACCGTCTTCAGTCGGGTTAAACCAGAGATCCACACCTTTATCAAAGGCAAAGCCGGTCACCAGTCCATGCTGATGATCCACGTGCGCCCCCAACGGACACACCCTATACGGCGAAAAAATATGATACTTATACTCCATAACTGATGTTGTAACCCACAAAGATACAAAAACATTCACATTGGTACACCTTTTGCCATTTTGAGGGATGTATAACTTTTAAAAATAGAATATTATGTTACCAACTATAAGAAAAAACCAAAATTGGTTATCCGGTTTCTTCAACGACTTTTTTGACAATGAAGGACTAAACATCAACAGACTCATTGGCGGACACGCACCAGCGGTCAATGTAATCGAGACTGACAAGGCCTACAAAGTGGAAATTGCCGCTCCGGGAATGACAAAAGAAGATTTTAAGATTTCAGTTATCAACAACTATCTCGATATCTCCCTGGAGAAAAAGCAGGAGAAAGACGAGAAATGCGACAAGGACGGAGAAGAGAAATGCGAGGAGAAATATCTCCGCAGAGAATTCTCATATACCAGATTTGAACAGCGTTTGCTACTCCCTGACAACGTCAAAGAAGACGAGATCGAAGCAAAGATGAAACACGGTGTCCTGCGTATCCTCCTC
>CALEJC010000183.1 GCA_937898205.1 uncultured Bacteroidales bacterium | reverse complement strand
CCGTTATCGTGATAATATGCTTGCAAAAATTAAGAACCCCGTTGAAAACGGAGTTCTTGAAATCGACCCTGCAAAAGCTGTTAAAATGGCAAAATCCGGTTTTGGTGAGCAGATCTGGCTTTTCTTTGCTACTCAGGGTTTCGTTTCGATCTTCATGCCTGCAATCATGGGCATCGTCGCTGACCGTTGGGTGCCTGCACAGAAGGTGCTTTCGTTTTCTCATGGCCTCGCCGGTATCACAATGCTTGCTGCCGGTCTTTATGCGATGAGTGCCGGTGCCGGAATCCAGTTTGGCGTCTTCTATGCACTTTACACTCTTAGCGTCGCATTCTTCATGCCGACAATCGCCATCTCCAACTCTGTGGCATATAATGCGCTTGAGAAGGCAGGTAAAGATCCCGTTAAGGACTTCCCTCCTATCCGAGTATTCGGTACTATCGGTTTCATCTGCTCGATGCTTCTCGTAAACTTCGTCAAAGGCGCAGACGGCGTGCAGTTCCAGCACACATACAATCAGTTTATCGTTTCCGGTGGTGTGAGCATCGTGCTTTGCATCTATGCCCTCTTCCTTCCAAACTGCCCTTGCAAGCCAAAGAGCGCCGGTGCTCAGAGCTTTGCTGAAGCAACAGGTTTGAGTGCGTTTGCTCTCTTTAAGGAGAAGAAGTTTGCAATCTTCTTTATCTTCTCCATGCTTCTCGGTGCTGCTCTCCAGATCACCAACGGCTATGCCAACACATTTATCACTTCATTTGCTGATAATCCTTTGTTTGCACACACCTGGGGCGCCAATAACGCCAACGCTCTCATCTCTCTCAGCCAGGTTTCTGAGACACTGTGTATCCTCTTGATCCCGTTCTTCCTGAAGAAGTTTGGTATCAAGGTCGTGATGCTCATCGCAATGTTTGGTTGGGTGTTCAGGTTTGGTTTCTTCGGTGCCGGTGATCCCGGCAGCGGAGTATGGCTTTTCATCCTCAGCTGCCTTGTATATGGTGTGGCGTTTGACTTCTTTAATATTTCCGGCTCATTGTATGTCAATGAAAATGTGGATAAAGGCATGCGTTCTTCAGCACAGGGTCTCTTTATGTTGATGACCAATGGTCTTGGTGCTTCAATCGGCACTTGGGCAGCCGGCCTCGTGGTCAATCATTATGTATACAATGCCGCCGAGCCATCTTGGGCCACAGCATGGTATATTTTTGCCGCATATTCACTTGTTGTCGCTGTGCTCTTCATGATCCTCTTCAAGGATCCGCGCAAAGAGAAAAAGGCATAATCATAATGACTATATACAAAAAAGGACGACCCGCGGGCCGTCCTTTTTATCGTACTAAGCTGATTTAGTATGAGATACCGGCAGGCATTTCCTTGGCCTGATCGATCATCTTCTGGATTTCTACAGCTACAGGTACACGCTTAACAAGGTGCTTCTCCTCGTTAACCTCAACCATCTTAGCAACAAGGTTTTCTGCATTGCGATGAGCAAGCTCCTTAACTGTGTCAACGCCTGCAGCCTCAAGAAGCTCTGCAAACTGAGGACCTACACCCTTTACACGGAAAAGGTCAGCGTGATTAGTCCATCTGAGGATATTCTTCTCTGGAATTCCTGTCTCTTCTGCAAGAGCCTTGCGACCTGCTGGGCAAGAGCATTTCTCAAGAAGATCTTCAACCTTTACGATTCCTGCTGCGGTGAGTTTCTCTGCATATGCAGCACCTACACCTTCAATGTCAATTACTTTGTAAGCCATAATGTTAGATATTAATAGTGGTTAATTAAATGTTATCGTTTACCAGCCTTTCTGCGACGTGCGCGACGGCGGGCATACTTTCTATATTGTGAGATTTTGCGATAGAGAGCAAATCCGATGAGTCCGCTGAAGAACACACTGATGACAACTACTGTTGTGGTGTCGGCATTGGAGCCTTTTACTCTCGCCCACATCTCAATCAGTTTGTGGGTGTTGTCGCCCCAATCGTGCTCCATGGCACTACGAGCTATGTCGGATGCATCCGGGTAAAGGACAGGATCTACCGATACTGCACTTGCTTCAGGGCCGAAGAAGTAGCTAAGGTCGATCTCCGGGAGGCTCTCGTCGATAAACGCTTCAAGCACTTCTTTTGCGCCGGAACATGCTACATAGCCGGTGACGTCGACGTTGCGGATCACCACATCAGGACGGCTCATAAAATTGATCCAGTATTTTGCAGCCTTGGTGTTTCCTGCATACTTAGGGATAACCCAACCGTCAAACCACACGGTAAATCCTTCTTTAGGTGTGCTATATCTGAGGTCTACACCCATATCCTTGCCTTCTTCGATGGCCCAGACGGCATCACCGCTCCATGTGAGGTTTATCCAGGCTCTTTCCTGGATCATCTGCTCTTTGCCGAAGTCTGCCTCCCAACCTGCAACGAGCTTCTTGGCTTCCTTCATAAACTCTTCAACAGCAAGGAGATCTTCGTCTGTCGTGTAGTGCATCAGCTCGTCAAGAGTGACTTTGCCGGCTTTGAGATCATCTTGTCTGACATAGGTGATGATCTGCGAATAAATATCTCTTGGAGAGTCCTTGATGATAATCTTGTCAGCATACTTAGGATTATGGATTGCCTTCCACGAGCTGACATCGGCGGAGTCCACATAGGCGGCATTATACAGAAATCCTGTTGTGCCCCACATATAGCCGACAGCATAGTCGTTGGCGTTCTTGCCGTTGCCTACCATTTCGTTGAAACGGTCACGGATATACGGAGCAATATTGCTGTCGATATAGTTTGGGGTGTCTCCGAAGTCTTTGTCTATAGGTAGCAGCAGGTCGTGCTGGAGCATTCGCTCGATGATGTAGTCTGACGGACACACCACATCGTAGTCTTCCTTGCCTTTTTCTATCTTTGAGAGCATCGTCTCGTTGATGTCAAAGGTCTGGTAGATGACTTCCACACTCTCCCCTGTCTGCTCTTGATACCACTGCTCAAACTCATCGATGAGTGTTTCATCTATATAACTTGACCAGTTGTAGACCTTGAGGTAGTCTGTCCTGTTTTCTGAGCAGCCTAAGACTACAAGTGCATTTGCAATAAATAATATAAAACGCTTTATCATAGTGGCTTGTGTACTTTTTTGTTGGACTTTGCTCCCCTGAGGTTGACAATGATAAGAAGCACCAGAACTACCACAAAGATAATCGTCATCAGCGGTCTGAGCTCTGGAGTGAGACCTCCTTTGCGGGCGTCGGTGTAAATATATGTAGAGAGCGTTTCAAGGCCCACTGTGCCTCTTGTAAAGAATGTCACGGCAAAGTCATCAAGCGACATTGTAAACGCGAGGATCGCTCCTGAAATCATACCCGGGCGGAGCTGCGGCACCATCACTTTCCAGAAAGCCTGCGCAGGGGTAGCCCCCAGATCAAGCGCCGCCTCGTAAATATTTGCCGGCAGGCTCTTGAGCTTTGGAAGCACATTAAGGACAACGTATGGTGTGCAGAATGTGATGTGTGCAAGAACTACAGTCGTGAAGCCCTGGTTGACGCGGAAGAATACAAAGAGCAGGAAGAGAGAGACACCGGTGATGATGTCAGGGTTGATCATCGGCACATTGTTTAAAAATGTGATTGTCTTCTTTGCTCCTCCTCTCATGTTGTGGATGCCGATTGCTGCAAGCGTGCCCAGCAGAGTTGCAAATATCGAAGCAACAAGGGCTATCAGGACAGTGTTTTTGATGGCGCTGATGAGCCCCTCGGTGCCCTGCATGTCTCCGCTAAAGAGATTCTGATAAAGCTGAGTAGAGAAACCT
>CALEJC010000182.1 GCA_937898205.1 uncultured Bacteroidales bacterium | reverse complement strand
GTAGGTGATTTCGGCCAGGAGGGTACGGGCGCGAGTGAGCACGTCTCTGCGAGCGGCTCGGTACTCGAGCGCGAGCAGCTCGTTGCGAGTGAGCGCCGCAGTCTTACGAGCACCGGAAAGCGCACCAAAATCAAAGCTCTGTCTCACAGAAAGGGTGTGCTTATTCATCCCCTCAAGGCCAAACAGATAGCCAAACTCCACTGAAGGATCTGTAAGAGTGGCAGAAGCAAGGTTGTCTTCTGCCTCGGCAGCAATCTGCTGCTGCAATGCCTTGAGACTAAGATTATTAGCCTCAACCTTCGAAATTATCTCCTGCGAGCTCTGAGCACCTGCTACAAGACAAAGCAATAGCGCCGCAGCTACTGGTATATATCTTCTAATCATATCTTTCCCTTCTTAGCAAAAATGGTATAAACGATAGGAATAATCACTCCATTGAGGATAGTTGAACTGATCAGACCACCCAAAAGCACCTTAGCCATAGGGCTCTGGATTTCATTGCCCGGGAGCTCTCCACCAAGCACAAGCGGGATGAGTGCGAGGGCTGATGTCAGAGCTGTCATGAGGATAGGGTTAAGTCTGTCAAGAGATCCTGTCATCACGGCTTCGTCAATGCTCAGTCCTTGCGATCTCAAAATATTGTATCTATCCAGCAGCAACATGCCGTTACGGGTGGCGATGCCGAAGAGCGAGATAAATCCGATGATTGCAGGGATAGAAAGCACCTTATCAGTAAAGAATACCACCAAGACACCGCCAATCAGTGCAAGTGGAAGGTCGAGGAGCACGATGGCTGCCTGCCCTGCACTCTTAAACTGATTGTAGAGCAAGAGGAAGATGATCAGGAGAGAGAAGATTGTCAATACGGAGAGAGTGCGAGAAGCTCTCTGAGAGCTCTCAAACTGCCCGCCAAACTCCACATGATAGCCTTCAGGCATATCAATGTTTTCCTCTATCAGATCGCGCATCTGGTCCACTGCACCCTGAAGGTCTCCGCCAATGAGGTTGGCAGAAACGACCACTTTGCGCTGTGCATTCTCACGGTTGATAGTATTTGGACCGGCTGCTGATCGCACATCAGCAATGCGACTGAGAGGGACTGTGCCCATCGGTGTGTCCATCGGAATTTCTGCTATGGTCTCGATGCGATCACGATAGTCTCCGGATGCCTTTACAACTAGATTAAAGACCATACCGTCTTCGTAAACCTCTGATACTGTGCGGCCTCCGAGGCAGACTTCAAGATGACGTCCAAACTCTGCAGGTGATACCCCGTAGCGGGCAAGCATCTCTCGTTTAGGCTCAATGACCAGCTCTGAACGCTCTATCTGCTGCTCGATATTGAGGTCGGCGATGCCCTCGACCTGGCTCACCACGTCCTTGATTTCATTGCCCAAGGCAAAGAGTTCATTGAGGTCGCTGCCAAATATCTTGATTGCGATGGCTGACTGCGTGCCGGAGAGCATCGCATCGATACGGTGCGAGATTGGCTGTCCGATCTCTACATTGACTCCCGGGATTGTGGCAAGCTTGGCGCGAAGCTCAGCGATCACTTCTGCCTTGCTGCGCTTATCCAGAGTATATGGGGCTTCGATTTCGGATGTATTCACGCCTAATGCGTGTTCATCCAGCTCGGCACGGCCGGTCTTGCGTGCAACTGTCCTGACCTCAGGGATGCTGAGGATGAGTTCCTCTGCCCTTCTGCCGATTTTGTCACTCTCCTCGAGAGACACTCCCGGCAACGTGCTGACATTGACGGTAAACGAGCCTTCGCTAAACGGAGGAAGGAAGCTTTGTCCGCAGTTAAGGAGCATCACGACTGCCGCCACAAGGCACACGAGAGATGCAGAAACGACAGCCTTCTTGTGCTTGAGCGAAGACACGAGCAACTTCTCATATCCATTTTTCAACCAGCGTGTTACGATAGACTCCTCCTGTGTGGATTTTGTTGCGCCGGTATCCTTGAGGAGATAACTGCTGAGCACAGGAGTGAGAGTAAGTGCCACAAATGTCGACGCAAAGAGAGAGACGATGAAGGCTATTCCGAGAGGGACCAGCATTCGCCCTTCAATGCCTGAGAGGAAGAAAAGAGGAAGGAAGCTGGCAACGATGATAAAGGTTGAGTTCATGATCGGCATGCGCACTTCCTTTGATGCTTCAAAGACGACCTCGAGCACCGACTTCCTGTCTTTTGCTGCCTTTAAGCGGTTTTCCCTCAAGCGCTTAAACACATTTTCCACAT
Source organism: uncultured Bacteroidales bacterium (assembly GCA_937898205.1). GTDB lineage: Bacteria > Bacteroidota > Bacteroidia > Bacteroidales > UBA932 > Cryptobacteroides. Next base: position 2,473 of record CALEJC010000182.1, on the reverse strand, counting down.
CCACGATGGCATCATCCACCAAAGATCCGATTGCGATTGCCATACCGCCGATGCTCATTGTGTTGATGCTCATGCCTGTGAGCTTGAGGACAATGATGGTGATGAGCAGCGAGAGCGGGATGGTAATAACCGAAATGAGAGTCGTGCGAACATTCATCAAGAAGAGAAACAGCACGATGATCACAAAGACAGCACCTTCAAAGAGGGCGTTTCTGATGTTGCGGATCGATGCGTCGATAAAATCGCTTTGACGGAAAATGTCAGTCTTGATAGTGATGTCCGACGGGATATTGCGTGAGATCTCCTCTATCTTGCGATCAAGATTGGCGGTCAATTCCTTGGTCGAGACGTTTGGTTGCTTGGTCACCGTGAGGAGCACGCCCGGCTTTCCTTCCACAGAAGCAGTACCCTTGCGAGGTTCCTGCGGGCCTATGCACACTGTCGCGATGTCTCTGAGAGTGATAGGCTTGCCGTCTCCGAGCGCCACCACAGCCATTTCAAGTTTCTCAAGGTCGTTGGTGGTGGTCATTCCACGGATGATATATTCCTGGGAGTACTCATAGAGCACACCGCCGGAGGTGCTCTGATTCATCCCTTCTGTGGCTTCAAGCACCTGCTCCACACTCACATCATAGTGGCGCATCTTGTCAAGGTCAAGAAGGATCTGGTACTCCTTGATATCTCCGCCAAGCACTGCCACCTGAGCCACACCGCCGGTCGCGAGAAGCTGAGGTCGGAAGGTCCAGTCAGCGATGGTGCGGAGTTCCTCGAGAGAGGTCTCCCCTTCTGTCGTGAGACCGATGATGAGCATCTCTCCAAGAATCGATGATTGCGGGCCGAGGGTTGGTGTGCCCACATAAGGAGGTAGCTGGTCCAAGACTGTGGAGAGCTTCTCCGAAACGATCTGACGATCGGTATAAATATCTGTCCCCCAGTCAAATTCAACCCACACAACAGAAAATCCTGTAGTCGAAGAAGATCTCACTCTTCTCACATTGGTAGCTCCGTTGACGGCGGTTTCGATCGGGAAGGTAACAAGTTTCTCGACTTCCTCAGGAGCCATGCCCTGAGCTTCAGTCATGATCACCACAGTAGGAGCATTGAGGTCCGGGAAGACATCAACTTCCATATTGTTGGTGATATATAGTCCTCCAAAGAACAGGAGCACAGCACTGACAAGCACTATGAGCCTGTTGTTGAGAGCAAATCTGATTATACTATTCAGCATAGACTACAATTCTAATGGTTGTGTGTATGACCAGGGATAACTGTTGCAGCGGAGATCTTCACCTGGAATGCACCTTCTGTAACAATCTCCTCACCTCCGTGGATACCTGAAACGATCTCCACGTTTTTGCCGTTGCGCTCGCCCAGCTTGACAGGGAGCTTCTTATAGCACTCCGCGTCAAGTTTCTGATATATAAAGAATTGTCCTTGTTCCTCGGTCAAAGCTGACTCAGGCACGCTGAGCACATCCTGACGCTCCTCTGTGATGAGCCACACTTCTGCATAAGAGCCTGGGACAATTTCGTTTTTGAGGTTTGACATCTCAAAGGTTACAGGAAGGTAGGTTGAGTTATCTGACACACTTGTGCCGACACCGATCATCCTGCCTTTATACTCTGCCGTATTATATGTCTTTTCGCTGTATGACAGGCGGAAGTTGGCCGATGAGATGCGATGTCTCATGCCGATATATTTTTCCGGAAGATCTGCCACCAGTCGCACAGAAGCAATGCTGTTTATAGTTGCAACCGCCTCTCCAGCAGCGACATATTCGCCTTCGCGCTTAAACACTTCCGAGATATATCCGTTCATCGGCGCGTCAAGAGAAGCGCCACCATTTGAGCCCTGGGACACGGTTGCCTGGTAGGCGTTGAGCGCACTTTTGTACTCGGCTTCAGCTTCAATGAACTGGTTTTCTGATATGATCTGCTGCTCTCGGAGTGATTTTGCGCGCTTATATTTGTTTAATGCAGCCTCGTAGGCGATGCGATATGAGGTCGCAGCATCTCCACCGCTCATCGCTTCTGCTGAAACGCTGCCAATGCTCTTGCCTTTTGAGACATACTGACCAAGCGAAGGGGTGCGGCCGTTCCAGCTGAGGATGCCGGATGTTCTTGCCACCATAACCATCTCTGTGCCGCTGTCAGAAGTGATTTTACCCGATGTGCGGATTGCTGTCGCAAACGGAGCGGCGACAATGTGCTGAGTCTTGACGCCGGCCGCAGCTGCCTGCTCTGCAGAAAGGACGATTTCGCCATGAGCGTGCTCAGAATGCGCTGCCTCGGCTTCGTGATCGTGGGCATGGGCTGCATGGTCATGTCCTGCGTGATCATGATCTTCGTGGCTGTGAGCCGCATGATCATGGTTGTGATCAGCGTGGCTGTGATCGTGAACATGCTCCGCATGGTCGTGCCCGGCGTGATCGTGCTCAGCGTGATCGTGAGAATGGCCGGAATGGTTGTGACAG
>CALEJC010000181.1 GCA_937898205.1 uncultured Bacteroidales bacterium | reverse complement strand
GTGTGGTAGCGATTGTCAGGAACTCGTCGGTAGGATTGCCTGCTCCGTCTGAGATATAGTAGCGGAGGTGATAGAAGTGGCTCTTGGTGTCGCGGTGGATCACCTCGTCGTCACTGATTGCAGTGAGAGCGACAGGATCCCAGTTGACCATCCTCACGCCACGATAGATCATGCCCTTGTTGTAGAAATAACAGAAGGTCGCGATCACGGCGTCGGAGAGCTCAGGCTCCATGGTAAACCTTGTGCGGTCCCAATCACACGACGCTCCAAGCTTGCGAAGCTGCTGGAGGATGATGCCGCCATGCTCTTCTTTCCACTCCCAGGCATATTTCAAGAACTCTTCGCGAGAAATATCCTCCTTGGAGATGCCCATAGTCTTGAGTCTTGCGACCACCTTTGACTCGGTAGCGATGCTTGCGTGGTCTGTACCAGGCACCCAACAAGCATTTTTACCATCCATGCGTGCTTTACGGATGAGCACATCATTGAGTGTGTTGTTAAGCACGTGACCCATGTGAAGGATACCGGTCACATTTGGTGGCGGGATTACGATTGTGTAGGGTTGTCTTCCATCAGGCTCTGAGTGGAAGAACTTATTTTCAAGCCAATAGGCATACCATTTGTCCTCCACTGAGGACGGATTGTATTTTGCTTCAAGTTCCATAATCAAAATCAATTACCGGGCCCTCTAAGCCCTATTTTCATACAAAACGCAAATATAATCAATTTTCAGCATAATTCTACACTTGATTTAACGGTCTGCATTTGTTAATTTTGTCATCTTTAATCAGACATATAATGCACTACAATCTAGACAATATCAAGAAAATCAAAGCTATCTGCTTTGACCTCGACGGAGTGGTCACCAACGGCATGATCATCCCCATCGGACCTGAGAAGGACGACCTCGTCCGCATCGTGGACGCCAAGGATTCATTTGCTTCCAGGGTAGCCGCTTTGAAAGGCTTCATCCTGGGTGTGTTTTCAGGAGGAAACACCAAGGCACTCTTTGCCAGGTGTACCCACATGGGAGTGGAAGAAGACAATATATATCTCGGTTGCAGAGGCAAGCTTGCAGTCTTTGAAGGCTTCTGCAAAAAACACAATCTCGACCCCACAGAAGTCGCATATTACGGAGACGACATCCCTGACACTCAGGTACTTAAAGCCTGCGGACTAGGCTTTGCTCCGGCCGACGCGGTGGATGAAGCCAAGGCGGCTGCCGACTACACACTCACCCGCCCAGGCGGACATGGCTGTCTGAGGGAAGGCATTGAGATGATCCTCAAAGCCCAGGGCAAGTGGCAGTTTGACGAGGACAAGTATGACCAGATCTACTAAAACATGAAATCAATCATTTTAGGCAGCAATTCTCCTCGCCGCAAAGAGCTCCTCGCCGGACTGGGGTTTGAGTTTACTGTCGACACCGGCAACTACTTCGACGAATGCATCGAAGTCGGTGTCGACCCACACCAGCAGGTCATCGACATGTCAGAGGGCAAGTCGCTGGGTTTCCACAGAGAGCTGAAGCAGGACGAGATCCTTATCACCGCCGACACCATCGTAATCGTGGACGATGAGCTTCTGGGCAAGCCACACTCCCGACAGGAAGCAGTCTGCATGTTACAGAAGCTCTCCGGAAGAGAGCACGAAGTCGTCACCGCCGTCACCATCCGTGACGCATCAAGAAAGCTCACTTTCTCGGACTCCAGCAAGGTCGTCTTTGCGCCTCTGAGCGACAGCGAAATAGACTACTATATAGACAATTACAAGCCTTTTGACAAGGCCGGCGCCTACGGCATCCAAGAGTGGATAGGCTATGCCGCCATAGAGTCTATCACCGGCTCTTTCTACAACATCATGGGACTCCCCGTGCACCGCATCTACCAAGAGATCAAAAGCTTCCTTTAATGCCTGACCGCCCGTTTACCTACCCCTTCTGCTATGTGCCGGCACCCGAGGTCATCGAGGCTTCAAGAGTGCTGATCGAGCGCATCGACTCAAGCCCGGAGCTGAGGTCGACATTTGCCGAAGGCAAGATGATGGGCACGCTGATCACAGACGGCGGGGTGCTTTATGCATTCAGCGGTCTTGCAGGGGGTAAAGCCTGCATCGAAGGCTTTGCTCCGCCGATTTTTGACTACACCCGGCCGGAGGGGCACTTCCGCCGGAGGGAAGCAGAGATTTCCGCCATGCCGGCAGGTCCGGAGCGCAAGGCTGCATCGGCAGAGCTTCAGGACTACCTCTTTGAGCACTACCGCGTGCTGAATGCCCTGGGCGAAGAGAAAAGCATCAAGGAAGTATTTGCGATGCGCGGTCTCGTGCCTCCCGGAGGGACAGGCGAATGTGCCGCCCCAAAGCTACTGCAATGGGCATATTCTCAAGGGCTTAAGCCTCTCGCCATGGGCGAATTCTGGTATGGTGCTTCGCCACGCACGGAAGTCCGGCAGAGCGGCAGCTTCTACCCTTCGTGCATGGGCAAATGCGGCCCGCTTCTAAGCTATATGCTGCAAGGGCTTGATGTCGAAGCAAACCCCCTGGACAAGAAATACTGCGGCACTCAGCCGGAAGTGATGTTCTGCGATGAGGATATCATCGTCGTCAACAAGCCTTCGGGTATGCTGAGCGTACCGGGCCGCACCGAAGCAGACTCCCTTCTTGACTGGCTCAGAGCAAGATATGGCGACGAGACCGAGAGTTGTCATCGACTCGACATGGACACATCCGGGGTGATGGTCTATGCCCGGCACATGGAGGCCAAGAGAGACCTTGAGGCCCAGTTTGCCGCCGGAGAAGTAAAAAAATGCTACCGGGCCAGACTGTGCAGCGCGCCCAAGGCATTTAAAAAATCTGCAGAAGGCACTATTGACTTGCCGCTGATGCTTGATTACTACGATAGACCAAGACAGATTGTAGACTTCAAGCAGGGCAAGCGTGCTGTCACAGACTATAAGATCGAGCAGATCTTGCCCAACGGAGAAGTGGAGGTGCTTTTCTACCCTCGGACCGGAAGAAGCCATCAGCTGAGAGTGCACGCCGCACACCATTTGGGACTCGGCCGCCCGATCAAAGGAGACAAGCTCTATGGCGATCCAAGCGTCGACAGACTGCACCTTCATGCCGAAAGCATCTGTTTCAAGCATCCGGGAAACGGAGAAATTATTATCTTTGAAACATTAAATGAATAACACTAACCTTTATATGAAAAAAATTCTAACGCTCGTTTTGTGCAGCTTTGCAGCATTAGGCCTCAGCGCACGTGAAGTAAACACCATCAAGAATTGGCAGTTCAGACTCCAGCAGGAAGAAAATTGGAGAGACGCGATCACCCCTCATGACTTCCAGATGGAGCTTCCTTGGCAGGAGGAGATGGGCAGCGGGAGAGGATATAAAGCAAGTGAGACCGGCATATACAAACACAGCTTCTCGGCTAAAGAAGATTGGAAGGGCCAGAAGGTATACCTTGACCTTGAGGGCGTTGCGATGCAGGCCGAAATCTCCATCAACGGAAAGCTTGTCGGAGAGATCGACTACGGTTACCTCGGCACAGAGATCGATATTACTGACCACATCAAGTATGAATCTGACAATGAAATCATTGTGAGTGCCTACCCAGGCCACCTTAAAGGATCTCGCTGGTACACAGGTGGAGGCATCTATCGCAATGCGCATATAATTGTCAAGAACCCAAAGAACATCACACGTCAGGGCCTGTATATCACCACCCCACTCGTGAGCGAGGAAAAGGCAGAAGTCAAGGTTCAGGTAGAGATTGAAGGTTTTACCAATAATAGAGAAGATATTGAGATCGTAGCCGACATCTATGGTCCTGACGGTAAAAAGGTAGCACAGACATCAGCCCCTGCCCCTAAGAGGGACAATCTTGAATATATAGAGGTGGCACTTCCTTTGGTTGAAATCTCCAATCCACAATTATGGAGTTGCAAAGTCCCACATCTCTACAAAGCTGTCGTCAGCCTCGTCAAGGACGGAGAAGTCATTGACTGTGACGAGCAGACATTTGGTGTGAGGACCATTGAGTTTGACAAGGCCTTTGGTTTCAAGCTCAACGGCAAGAAGGTCTTTCTTAAAGGCGTTTCCAACCACCACGATCTGGGCGCACTTGGAGCAGCAGCCTACCCTGAGGCGGAAGAGAGACTCATCCTCAAGCTCAAGGAATTTGGATTCAACCACATACGTTGCTCTCACAACCCTTATTCATCATCTTTCCTTGACCTCTGTGACAAACACGGCATCCTGGTAGTTGACGAGCTTTATGATAAGTGGATGACCCAAGACAACACCTATTGGATCGCAAAATATCCATTTACACAGAGCTGGTTCAACCACGTCAGAGAGTGGATCAAGAGAGACAGAAACCACCCAAGTGTCATCGCATGGAGCTTCGGCAACGAGACACAGGTCAACGAGTCTTGGACAGGCTTCCCTCGCACAGGAGACTGGGGCGTCACTACATATAAAGTGATGAAGACTCTGGCTGAAAGATATGACAACACAAGAGATTTCACTGTCGCTCAGTTCCCTTCCCGTTGGGGCAGCGTATATAAGACAGACGACAGATTTAACAAGGAAGAGTATGTGCGCGCACCGGAACTTGCATCTGCAACTGATTTTGCATCTCTGAACTACCGCTTCCGCGACTATGACCTTTATCTTCAGCACGATCCAGACCTCAACATTTACCAGAGCGAGGCTTCTACAAGCGAGCTTGCGGCTCCATATTTCGGCATGCGTCACGACACGATGATCGGTCTTGCCTATTGGGGTGCTGTGGAATATTGGGGAGAGTCTGACGGATGGCCTAAGAAGGGATGGAACTACTCTTTCTTCAACAACGCACTTGAAGCCTATCCTCAAGCATACCTCATAAAGAGTGCATTCAGCGATGAGCCGGTGGTAAGAATCGGAGTTGTCTGCGGCGAGAAACAGAGCATAGACTGGAACATGCAGGTCTCAGGCAAGACTCCGATGAACGAGAACTGGAACCTTCCAAAGGGCTCTACACAAGAGCTTTACACCAATGCCGATGAGGTTGAATTGATCGTCAACGGAAGATCACTTGGCATCAAGAAAAACCAAAGAGACGATATCGACAGAAGAAATGTGATCCAGTGGCAGAACGTACCTTATGGCAATGGAGGTAAGGTTGTTGCCATCGCCCGTACTGCCGGCAAAGAAGTTGCCCGCCATAGCATCGAGACTACCGGCAAGGTAAAAGGATTCAAGGTAGTTCAGGAAGACCTTGGCGGCGAGCTGAGCTATGTTAAGTTCTAAGCAGTGGACCAGAAGGGGAGAC
>CALEJC010000180.1 GCA_937898205.1 uncultured Bacteroidales bacterium | reverse complement strand
TGTGAGCACCCGTGAGCTGGTGGGCAACACCGAGCTCCTGTCAAAGCTCAACGCAAGCGATTATGTGAGCGACAAGGCCGGACTCCCTACAATCAATGATATACTCAAAGAGCTTGCGAAGCCCGGTCTGGACCCTCGCGGCGCGGCAGCGGAATTTGCATTTGCCGATGATATCCACGAGATCGACGACCTCAAAGTCGGCATGGAGCTTCCGGGCATAGTCACCAACATCACCAACTTCGGAGCGTTTGTCGACATCGGCATCCACGACAATGGTCTGATCCACGTCTCCCAGATGGGCCCTCGCGGCACTGAACCGGGGAAGGTGGTCAAACTACATCAAAAAGTGACGGTCTGCGTCACATCAGTGGACATCGACCGTCACAGAATATCTTTAAGGCTCGTAAAATAGTCTACATTTCCAGCGCTTTGAGCTCAGCCACTGCGATGAGATAATCCCTCTCCGTGCGCAGTGCAAGCTCTCTTGTGTCATAGTAGAAAGAAAGCTCCGCTATATAGTCGATAAGCGAGATTTCTCCAGCATCGAGAGCAGTCTTGAGGTCTCTGAGGCTCTCTTCCGGAGCTGTCAGAGAGTTGTATTTATTGGATGTCTCTCCAAGACGTAATGCCTTATTGTATAGAGCTTTGGCTTGGGCATAGAACTCAGCATAGACGTTTTTTTCCTGGGCCTTTGCGGCTTGAACCTGAGCCTTTGCACTCGAAACCTTGCGAGAAGAAGACCACAGCGGGATGCTGATGCCGATGGTAGGACCACGGAAGGCCTCGATCGGCAAGACTTCCTCCATATAGCCTATGGTGATGTTTGGCATGGTCTCGTTGCGTGTGAGCTTGAGCTGCTGCTCCGAGAGGCTCACCTGCTTCCTGACATACTCAAGCACACTGCTCTGCTCAGCCGAGCCGATCCACTCGTCAAAACTGCCGGGGATCATCACTCTTTCCTGCTCGCTTGAGACTATCTCGATTGACTCTCCGCCATTAAGGGCAGTCAGCTCGCTGACAAGAGCATATCTCTCTACCTGAGCGAGTTCCAGAAGACCTTCCGCCTCAGCGAGACTGACACTTGCCTTGCGAAGCTCAAGGATGCTGAACTCCCCTTGCTCGCAGCCTGTGCGGTAGGCCTGCTCCACCTGGCGCGCATAGTCGAGGCGGATCGAATACTCTTCGATGAGAGCGTT
>CALEJC010000179.1 GCA_937898205.1 uncultured Bacteroidales bacterium | reverse complement strand
TAATTTCTTCATGATAATTGTTTTCTTAGTGATTAATACAAATGTAAAACAAAAAGACTAAATTTGCGAATACGACCATCAAATCAGTAATATATGAAAGTTAACCGCCTCATTGCAGTTGCATTGACTGCCGCTCTAGTCGCAGCATGTGCAACACCTCAGCAGAAACTCGCCCGCAACGACCGTCAGATCAACAAGATCATCGCCCAGATGAGCCTTGAAGAAAAAGTGGAAATGCTTCACAGCAAGACCAACATGTCTTCTGAAGGAGTCCCTCGCCTAGGGATACAGGACATCAAATATACAGACGGACCTTTTGGCATCCGTGAGGAAAACGGAGATGGTTTCCGCCCTCTGGGCTGGAAGCTTGACTCAGCCACCTACTTCCCTACCGGGTCAGCACTTGCAGCAACATGGTCACGAGAGCTCGCGCGCAAAAACGGACAGGCCATCAGCCGCGAAGCCAGACTCAGGGGCAAGGACATCATACTCGGTCCCGCAATCAATATACAGAGACTTCCTGTGGGAGGCCGCACCTACGAATACCTCAGCGAGGATCCTATCCTCAGCGCAGCACTCGCGCTCGACTATACCATCGGCGCACAAGAGGAAGGCACTGCGGTGTGTCTCAAGCACTTTGCACTCAACAACCACGAGACCAACCGCGGCAGTGTAAATGTCATCGCAGACGAGCGCACGATGCGTGAGATCTACCTCAAGCCGTTTGAAGACGCAGTGATCCAAGGAGGCGCGATGTGCATAATGCCGGCCTACAACAAGGTCAACGGCTATTACTGCTCAGAGAACGCACACCTCCTCAACGAAATACTCAGGGGCGAATGGGGCTTCCGCGGAATGACAGTTTCTGACTGGGGCGGCACACACAGCACTATGGGCGCAGCACTTGGCGGCCTTGACGTGCAGATGACAGGCGACAATTACTTCGGCCAGGCGCTGATCGACTCGGTGCGCAACGGTGCGCTGCCAGAGTCTGTGGTAGACGACAAAGTGCGCGAGATACTTCGCCTTCGCCACGCAATCGAGGCAATCCCTGAAGACGTGGCCAACACCATAATGACCTCGCAGCCGGAGCAGCAGAAGGTTGCTCTTGAGATTGCGCAGAAGTCCATCGTCCTTCTCAAAAATGAAGGCGGCGCATTGCCTATCGCCAAGGATGTCAAGAAGATTGCCGTGATCGGCCAGAATGCTGTGCTTAGCACAGCAATCGGCGGCGTGGGTGCAGGAGTCAAGACTCTCTATGAGATCTCCCCTCTTGAAGGCATCCAGGCGCGCGCAGGACAGGATATCGAGGTTAAGTATGCACCCGGCTACAAGAGCCTGCACCGCAGAGACGACCTCTCACAGCCGGCAGATCCCGAGATGATGGCAGAAGCTGTGGCACTTGCATCAGAGGCTGACCT
>CALEJC010000178.1 GCA_937898205.1 uncultured Bacteroidales bacterium | reverse complement strand
TCTCGCTTGACGATCATAACTGCATCCCGACAAGCGACAACCGTCTCCTAAGGCGCATCGTGAGAGACTTCAATAAGGGCGCGTTTACTGCCCGTGAGACCATCTCCGCATGGCCAAATGTCCGTCGCTCTGAGGTGCAATGGATCTATCCATATCAGGAAGATGCGGATGTGCTGTTTAACTCTTCATACCTGATCGAGTTTGCAGTGCTGCGTGCACACGCTGAACGCATCCTTGTGACTGTGCCTAAGAATTGCCCTGAATACAGCGAAGCTCATCGTCTGTTGAAGTTCCTGCATTACTTTACTCCTGTCTCAGACAAGGAGATCCCTCATACATCATTTATGCGATCATTTATTGGATAATGCCATGATTAAGTTACCTGTAGATTTTAATGTAGCAGAGCGCAAGGCTCAAGCAACTGCGCTTTTTAAAGAAGGATATAATTGCTGCCAGGCTGTGGTGCTTAGCTTTGCCGATGTGTTGGAGGCTAATCAGCTTTCTAATAAAGAGTTGCTCACCACAATCGCTTCGGGCTTCGGCGGGGGCATGGGACGTCTCCGCGAGGTGTGCGGAGCATTCAGCGGCACGGTGATGATGGCAAGTTTCATCTGTCCGGCGGTTGACAGGACAGACAAGAAGGCCAAGATGGCCAACTATGCCTTGGTTCAGGAGTTTGCTGCCAAGTTCCGCGAATGCAATGGTGGCAGCATTGTCTGCAGAGAACTTCTTGGTCTGCCTCCAGGGGTGACAGAAAAGCCTGAGCCTTCAGACCGCACAGCGCAGTATTACCAGAAGCGCCCTTGTGCGGAGATGGTAGGAAATGCTGCGGCTATAGTTGCCGAGAAACTGATTGAACAATCAAAATAAATGGTGGCTCCGATGAGCCACCATTTATTATTTAAAAGTCATAGAACTTTGCGTCTCGAGCAGAAACCTTTGACATGTTTTCAAGCAGGTCTTTGTTGCTCTTGTATTCGTCCATCAGCTGAAGCATGAAGTTCATAGCCTCAGATGGATTCATGTCTGCAAGTATCTTGCGGAGTATCCATATCCTCTGGCTTTGCTCCTTGGTGTAGAGGAGGTCATCTCTACGAGTGCTTGAGAGAAGGATATTGACAGCAGGGAAGATGCGGCGGTTGGCAAGTGTGCGGTCAAGCTGGATCTCACTGTTGCCTGTGCCCTTGAATTCCTCGAAGATCACCTCATCCATCTTGGATCCTGTCTCAGTGAGGGATGTGGCAATGATTGTGAGCGAGCCTCCGTTTTCTATGTTGCGGGCAGCACCAAAAAATCTCTTTGGTTTCTGGAGGGCGTTGGCATCCACGCCACCGGTAAGTACCTTTCCTGAGGCAGGCTGCACGGTGTTGTAGGCACGTGCAAGGCGAGTGATAGAGTCAAGGAGGATTACTACATCGTGTCCGCACTCTACGAGTCTGCGGGCCTTCTCGATGACCATATTTGCCACTTTTACATGCTTCTCAGCAGGCTCGTCAAATGTCGATGCGACAACCTCTGCCTTCACTGATCTCTGCATGTCTGTTACTTCCTCAGGACGCTCGTCTACAAGAAGTACGATCTCATATACCTCTGGGTGATTGTCTGCGATGGCGTTGGCTATGCTCTTGAGGAGGAGCGTCTTACCGGCTTTTGGAGGAGAGACGATGAGCATACGCTGACCCTTGCCGATTGGAGCAAACATATCCACGATGCGGCAGCTTATGTCCTTCTCGTGTCCGTTGCCAAGAAGATTAAATTTCTCGTCAGGGAAGAGAGGTGTGAGGAAGTCAAACGGCACTCTGTCGCGGATAAACTCCACAGTCCTTCCGTTGACGCTCTTAACGCTGACCAGAGGGAAATATTTGTCGCCTTCGCGAGG
>CALEJC010000177.1 GCA_937898205.1 uncultured Bacteroidales bacterium | reverse complement strand
GTCGTAACAAGGTAGCCGTACCGGAAGGTGTGGCTGGAACACCTCCTTTTTGGAGCAAGATTCTGATTTTACATGACGCTCGCGGTTTCCAAGGCACCAAGATACACAATGTGATCGAAGCCTTGTACTTATCTTTCCTTATTTATAGGCTCGTAGCTCAGTTGGTTAGAGCGCCACACTGATAATGTGGAGGTCCGCGGTTCAACTCCGCGCGGGCCTACAAAATGGGGGTATAGCTCAGTTGGTAGAGCACCTGCTTTGCAAGCAGGGGGTCAAGAGTTCGAATCTCTTTATCTCCACCAAAAAAAAGACAGTTTCTTTTCAGAAGCTGTCTTTTTTGTTTATATATCCCCGTTGCCGGGGATACTCTATTAAAGCGGTCCAAACTCTGTCTGTCCGTTTGCAGCCGGCTGCGCAGGACGTTTAGCAACCCTGCGAGGCTCGATAGGGCAAGTGAAGTCCTTGAGCAGCGGTGCAGGTGCTGCAGGGTTGAATTCAGGAGTGCCAGGCAGCACAAATTCCTGAAGAGGAAGTCCATTTTCTCTTATTCCCTTGACAATGCAAAGAGAGAAGAGATATGCGCCATAGTTGTCTGTGTGTGTGCCGTCTGAATACACTGCAAGCGCATCCTGACCAAGAGCAGATATAATCTGGCGGCTCATACCCCAGAGGTCGATATAGGCACAATCGGCAAGCTCGGCAGCACGCGGAGCATTGACACCATAAGGAGTCATCAGCTCTGTTGCAGTCGCTGTGCGTCTGTCAATCTTGGTCATCGGAGAAACGATCACCGGGATCATTCCATGACGCTTGGCTTCAAGAGCCATAGTCGCGAGACCCCATACATAATCTGTCTCCGGATCAGAGTGAGTGCGCACCCAGTCGCCTGCCCTATCCTCTGCATCCCACATCGGGTCGTGTCCCCTCTTCTTCTCATCATTTGTACCGAGCTGGATAAAGAGGTAATCTCCCTCCTTTGCGCTCTCCATGATCTTATCCCATCGGCGTCCGAATCGGAATCCTTTGATGGTCATGCCGCTCTCGGCGTGGTTGGCCACAACCACATTGCCGTCAAACCAGCGAGGCAGATATTGTCCCCAAGTGCCACCACTTGCCTGGTCTGTCACAGTAGAGTCTCCGATCACAAATACAGTCACAGTGCCTTCTGCTGCCGGCTCAATCTCAAGGGCACAGATGCACGGATTACTGTCGTGGAACTGGAGAGTGAGTTTGTCGTCCCAAGTAACAGTCTTCACCTTACCTGTAGCATAGTCTAACTCTCTGGAATTTAGCTTAATAACATTACCTTTTGAAAGCTCTGGAGTGCGGACATTTACATTGAAGGAAACCTTCTTGATCTCGCCTTTCCGGGTCTCCACACTCTCAAGCATAAGACGACGCTGCTCTGATTTTACGGTAGTGCGTGAACTGCCTTTGAGATCACCCAAAGTCAATGTCACTTTATAATTTCCCTCCGGAAGTTTCACTGTAAAACGGAAAGGATCGGAAGATGTCACATAGTCTTTGCTTAAAGCATCTCCCTTCTTGTGAGAGACTTCACTTATCAAGACTCCTGGTTCAAAACCATAGCCCAAATCGTCTGAATACAAAGCAGAACCAACTCCCACAAAACCCTCGGCAACCTCTTGATTTTGAGTTGGACCGAAGTCAAAGCGGAGAGTCTGCGCATGGCTCATAGTGCATAATGCACAGAGCGCAAAAAAGATGGTGATAATTTTTCTCATAAGACAGTTATTTCCCCAAATATATAAAATAGTAGGCATCTTTTTATTAATTTTGTCTATTATATGACAAAGAACGTATCTACTTGGGAGCTATTTCTAATATTCGCCAAAATGGGCGCATTTACCATTGGCGGAGGCTATGTGATGCTCCCCTTAATTGAAAAAGAAATACAGAAAAGGGACTGGTTGGACGAAGACAGTCTGCAAGAGGCCATAGTTCTCGCCCAAAGTGCTCCCGGCCTTCTTGCCGTCAACCTGGCGATCTTCATCGGACACAAGCTGACAGGAAGTCTAAAAGGCAGCATAATGGCCACGCTTGGAGCTATCATCCCCTCGTTTATCATCATCCTGCTGATCGCTATATTCTTTACCAACTTTAAGGACAATGAGCTGATTGCCAGCATGTTCCGCGCTCTCAGACCGACCACCGTCGCCCTCATTCTTGTGACAGCGGCAAGGATGATCAAGCGCGGCTGCACCAAGTGGTGGACATGGCCGATCCTCCTTGCCTCTATTTTTGTAGTTGC
>CALEJC010000176.1 GCA_937898205.1 uncultured Bacteroidales bacterium | reverse complement strand
CATTCCTTCCTTTCTGCCCCATGCCGAGCTTTGTCTGGGTATGTGTCCGTCGGGTGCGCACCAGCAGGTCAGTAATCACCGGAGCGTCAAGAACTTTCCCCAGCGAGTCGGCAATCACCTCAGCCTGATTGTATCCGCGCTTGTGTCGGCGCAGCCAATGCAGCGGCACCGGCACCACAAGATCGATGTCTTTAAACAGAGCTGACTGCCGCATCTGCTCGCCAAGCATATTGGAGAAATACCGCCCGACACCGAAGTCACCACGATACTTCAGCGCCCAGGGAATGCGGGAATAATTGTCCTCCTCGCTATAAAAATATAGAGCCGCAGCATAGGCATACGGCTCATAGCAATCTCTTGCAATCTTAATATTAAACGCGTCAGCCATAGGGTTGCGGCTGAGCTTGGCAAAGTGGGTAAGTGGAAGTCCGGCAAGGCACTCAAAGCAGATGTGCTTCTCCTCCGGCAGCAGCTCGCGCTCACACACAACGCACACTCTTGGCAGGACGAGGTCCATTATAGCCAAAAGTGAAGTTTTCCAAGTTAAAGTTTTAAGTTTAGGATCGATCATTAGCAGTTCATAGCTCCGCAGCAGTGGATAACCTGTCCGCTCACATAAGAAGAGAGGTCACTGGCAAGGAAGAGCGCAACCTTGGCCACTTCTTCCGGAGTGCCGCCACGGCGAAGAGGGATACTCTTGGCCCAAGCCTCTCTCACCTCTTCAGGCAGCGCTGCAGTCATATCGGAAATGATAAATCCCGGAGCAATCGCATTGGCGCGGATGCCGCGAGGACCCATCTCCTTGGCGATGGACTTTGCGAGTCCGATGAGGCCGGCCTTGGATGCCGAATAGTTGCACTGGCCGGCATTGCCGCTCACACCCACTACAGATGACATATTGATGATGCTGCCGCCTCTCTGGCGTGCCATGATAGGGGTGACAGCGTGGATGTAGTTGTAGGCCGATTTGAGGTTGACATTGATCACTGCGTCCCACTGAGACTCATCCATGCGTAGCATGAGAGTGTCACGGGTGATGCCCGCGTTGTTGACAAGGATGTCGATATGGCCAAACTCTGCCTTTACCTCTTCTACTGTAGCGTGTGTCTGCTCAAAATCAGCGGCGTTTGATGCGTATGCACGCACCTTGACGCCGAGAGCTTCTATCTCTGCTACGGTATCAGGGTTGATTGTGATATCAGTAAAGGCGATATCTGCGCCCTCTGATGCAAACTTTAAGGCAATAGCTTTGCCAATGCCTCTGGATGCGCCTGTTATCAAGGCGACCTTTCCATCTAAAAGTCCCATAATTAATCTTCTTTCATTGCTATCTCAACCTCGTCCGGAGCGATAGGAAGTCTTTTTTCTCCGAGGCGGCGATTGCCCTCCGAGGTGATGAGGATATCATCCTCAAGACGGATGCCTCCGAAGTTGAAATATGGTTTAAGGTTTTGATATTGTACATAATCTTTACCCACACCGTCTCTCTCCCATTGGGCGATGAGATCCGGGATAAAGTAAATTCCTGGTTCTACTGTGATGACGTGACCTTCCTGAAGCGTCCTTGCCATGCGGAGGCTTCCGAGTCCGAGCTGGCTTGAGCGGCTCTGCCCGGCTTCGTGGCCCACCAGATCCTCTCCAAGGTCTTCCATGTCGTGCACGTCGATACCCATATTATGACCGAGTCCGTGAGGCATGAAGAGTCCTGCGACGCCAGCTGCGCTCATCTCGTCGATGTCTCCCTTGACAAGGTTTAACTCGCTGAGTCCCTTGAGGATATGCTTGCCCACAGCGATGTGTACATCGCGATACTGCACTCCCGGCACTGCGAGTCTCTGACCGAGCTCGTTGGCTTCATATACGATCTGATAGATCTCTCTCTGCTGAGTGGTGAACTTGCCTGTTGTAGGGTAGACGCGAGTGAAGTCAGAAGCATAGTGGTCATTGCTCTCTGCGCCTGCGTCCACGAGAAGCAGACGACCCGGCTCCACAAGGCAATCGTGGCTGTGGCAGTGGAAGATCTCGCCGTGCTGAGTGAGGATGGTGTTGAAGCTCACACCCCAACCCTTTGCGAGGGTCACGCCTTCCATGGCGCCCACAATCTCCTGCTCCACTATGCCGGTCCTGATGGCTTTGCGCGCGGCAGTATGCATCTGGTAGCCGATATTGCAAGCGTGGTCGATGGCTGCAATCTCTTCTTCTCCCTTGATGAGGCGAAGCTCAATGACTGCGTCTACGAGGGCTCTCGAAGCGAGCGCGCAGCCCTTCTTGCCGGCACTGGTAGTCTGCAGAGGATCGACGCCGAGCAGATTGCCGAGCATAATCATATTGGCATAGCGCGAAGTCGGAAGGAAGTGCACCTGACGTCCTTTCAGCGCGTCGGCGATGGCTGCATAAGGCGCAGTCTTGTCTACACCCACAGCCGCAGCCTGGCTGGCCACGGTCGGCATAGGTCCCATCCACAAGATATCGTCGAGAGTAAAGTCATCGGCATAGATCACCTCTTCTCCGCTCTCCAGATCAATTGTTGCGGCAAAACGCGGCTCGTCGATGCCGAAGAAATAGAGCCAAGAGCTGTCCTGACGCCATTTGTAGCAGTTGTCTTTATACTGAGCAGGGGAATCCACATTGCCAAGGAAAAGGATAATACCCTTTTCTGCGCTCATCTTTTGGAGCAGCGCTTGGCGGCGCATCTGGTATACTTCTTTTCTAAACATAATGCAAACATAACAATAATTCGGGAAATAGTCTTACTTTTGCACCCATGCTAACACAGGTTATAGAAATAGTCAGAGAGGCTTCTGCCTTGATGATACGCGGTGGTTTTGAGGTGATGCAGAAGGATGGAATAGAAAACCTTGTGACCTCCTCTGATCTTGCCGTGCAACACTTTTTGATGGAAAAGCTCTCTGCCCTTCTTCCTGAGAGTGGATTTTTCTGCGAAGAGGAGGATGCGCAATCTTTCGATAAAGAGAAGGTCTGGATTATCGATCCGATAGACGGCACTGCCAACTACTCGCGAGGCATCAGCGATTGCTGTATCTCTGTTGCTCTGGCGGTGAGGGGTGAACTTGAGATGGGTGTGGTATACAGTCCGTGGAGAGAAGAGCTTTACTGCGCTGAGCGTGGCAAGGGCGCATTTTTCAATGGCGAGAGGATTTCCGTTTCAAAGCGACCGTTTGAGGACGGACTTTTCTGCACTGCGATGAGCACCTACCGCAAGGAGTTTGCACGCAGCTGCTCGGACATCATCTATGATATCTATATGCAGAGTAATGATACCCGCCGTTTCGGCTCTGCCGCTCTGGAGATATGTCTGCTTGCCCGTGGCATAATCGAGCTTTACTTTGAGCTTCGCCTTCAGCCGTGGGACTACGCTGCCGGAACTCTCATCCTTCGCGAAGCCGGCGGTGCGATTGCCGGATTTGACGGCAGTGAGCCTTCGCTTCACCAGGCTTCTCTGGTTGTCGCCTCAAACAGCAGCGCACACACCCAGCGCCTGCTTGATATAGTCCATCAGCATCTGGACAAGCTGCCATACTAGAGTACACAATACAAAAAGAGACCGCATTGCTGCGATCTCTTTGTGCCTCGGATGAGACTCGAACTCACACGGACATTGCTGCCCAAGGGATTTTAAGTCCCTCGTGTCTACCATTCCACCACCAAGGCTTAGGAGTGCAAAGATAAACAAAAGTTAGAAATATTTGTTCTCTTGTCTATACAGAGCAATAAATATGAATATAAATATCGAGAAAGCCAGCAGGGACGAGCCTCCGTAGCTTAACATAGGAAGAGGGATGCCGATCACAGGCATAAGTCCTATGGTCATGCCGATATTGATAAACAGGTGCATAAACAGGCAGGATGCAAGGCAGTAGCCGTAGATGCGCGTAAAAGCTTCTCTACATTTCTCGGCATCAGAGACTATCCTCGATATCAAGGCCACATATAGCAGCAAAAGGAAAAGACATCCGATGAAACCCCACTCTTCGCCGATGGTGCAGAAGATGAAGTCAGTGCTCTGCTCAGGGACAAATCCATAGGTGGTCTGAGTACCGGAGAGGAATCCTTTGCCGGCGAAGCCTCCTGAGCCGATGGCGATCATCGACTGTCTCACATTATAACCCACTCCGCTTGGGTCTTCCTTGAGTCCCAGCAGCACCTCGATGCGCCCACGCTGGTGGTCCTGAAGCACATTGTTGAAGATGAAGTCTGTGGCGAAGATAAGCATCAAGCCGCCGGCAATCACTGCCAGAACCCTCAGCAAGACGATTCTTCGGGCATTACGAGCCTCTTTGCGGGTGTGTTTCAGGAAATAAAGATAATATATCAGACAGATGCCCACCAGGACCAGGGCGGAGATCTTCCAGTTGAAAATCAAAGTAAAGATAAACAGCACTATGGCCAGACCGATCAGAGCAAGCCACCAGCCGGACAGGCCCTCTCGGTAGAGTACAAATACAAATCCGACATAGACAAGAGCCGATCCCGTCTCACTCTCTCCGAGGATTGCCAGCATCGGCAGACCAAGTACCAGCGCCACAGAGAGCAGTCCTGCTTTTGAATTAAATCTGAAGTTTGGACGACTCATCACTCCGGCGAGCATCAGAGATGTCGTGATCTTGGAGACTTCGGCAGGCTGAAACTTGATAGGGCCTAACTCAAACCAGGAGTGTGATCCTTTGACGTCTTTACTCACAAATATCACGAGCACCAGAAGTATCAGCACGAGGATATAGCCCATGGAGGAGACGACTTCCCAGATGCGTGGATTGACTGCAAATAAGATGATCAAGTCCACCACAAGGGAGATCCCG